>DATKVT010000178.1 GCA_035529935.1 Williamwhitmania sp.
ACGGGAAGCTGGCCAAAAGCATTTTTAAATATGGTCTAACCTACATCGCAACTGTGCTGCTAAACGCTTATTATCAAGACAATATCGGAATATTTAAATTTTTGTCATGTACTTAGGCATATTCCTTATAAATAATTGTGATTAACAAACAAACTCCTATTATGAAAACCCTTTTTCATCTATCAATTTTCTTATTGTTAAGTCTACAATCATTCGGGCAAATGGTTATGACTGTTCAAGGTGTGACCCCAGAAAATGTTTGCAAACCTAATGCTGTATATTTTCTAATGGAATGGAAGGCAAGACCAATGGAATTAATAGACTCAATTCAGGCAAGGTTGAATAATCAAGTGTCCTTTGCCAAAGAGAACCCAAGTCTCGAGTCGAAAGTATCAATTCAATTTGCAGTAAACTGTAAAGGAGAAATTGGTGACGGTTTTCATGTGGTAACAAAATCAGGAAATGATACATTCGACAACGAGTTGATAGAATTCTTTAAGACTATTAAAAAGTGGAATGCTGGGAAGATTAAAAAGAAGACAGTGGATAGCTGGTATATGTGGAGACTTGAAGTAAAAAACGGATATATCACTATTTTAAATAAGTAGGGTGTGCCAACAGAGATTTAGCTCATGTGGGATGATTTATGGTTGAATCAACGCTTGTGGGCAGTTTTATTAATGATTGATAAACAGTTTCAAACTACCAAACAGTATAACTACCAAAACGTTAGTGCCTAAAAACTCTCCTCCAAAAGCCCCAATGCTTCCCACATTTTGTAAGTTTACAGATGCATTTGCTTGAATCGGAATGGATCGTAAAACATACATATCATGGATTTAACGCTTAAGAAAAGGTTTGCGGAGCAGTGGGCAAAGTATTTTGGTGCCACCGAGCTCCCCGTAGTGTTCTACTACAGCAAGGAGGTGCACAACGCCAAGTTGGTTGCGCCAGTTAAGGGGCATAGCTGCCTTATTTGCGAGCTGGCCAAGGTGAGGAATGGCCAGTCGTTGGCCTTCAGTGCAGAGGCCATTTCCTGTGGCGGAGCCAAGCGTTACTTGGGCTTTGCCGATACCATGCGCCCTAACTTCGAGTATTTTCTATCGTGCGGCATTCCCAACAAGATGGAGGGGGAGCGCTATATCCGCACACCCGAAATGGTGGTTGAAATACAGAAGCACCAGCAGGCCATTCCCGATGCCAAGGAAAGCCACATCATCTTTAAGCGATGGGATATGCTGGAGGAGGTTGATACCCCTGCGGTGGTCATCTTCTTTGCTAAACCCGATGTGCTGTCGGGCCTCTTTACGCTGGCCAACTTCGACCAAACCGAACCCAACGGCACCTTTACCCCATTTGGCCCCGGGTGTGGCACCATTGTTCACTATCCCTACCTCGAAAAGGATGCCCTACAACCCCGAGCCGTCATTGGCATGTTCGACCCATCGGCACGCCCCTGCGTTCCCAAGGATGTGCTAACGTTTGCCGTGCCCATGGTGAAGTTCGAAAAGATGGTGAGCTACATGGACGAGAGTTTTCTCATTACCAATACCTGGACAAACGTGAGAAAAAGGATTGAAGGCTAAACCGCTGCTTTAGTTAAGGTAGTGCTGCGCTCTTTTTTATAGATAAAAGTGATACCTTGGTTAACGCATAGAAATTCAAGAAATGAAGAACAGAACATTTAACTACTTCACGCTTGTAGTGGTGGTGGTTGCCACGGCTATACTAGTGGAACGGTATTTTGCTGCCGGTTTTCCAATCACCTTAAGCACCTACGCCGGGTTGCTGCTCCTGGTACCATCGTTGTTTCTCTTCGCCTTGGCCCGCATCCAGTTGGGGAGCGCGTTTCAGGCATCCGCCGCTGCCAACTAGCTGGTAACTTCCGGTATTTACAAGAAAATTCGCCATCCCGTTTATCTCTTTGGCCTTTTGTTTATGCTTGGGCTAATAATTCTATTCCAAAGGTATATTCTAGCAATCCTTTTGGTGCCCATGGCTTTAATGCAGCTTCGAAGAATAATGGCCGAGGAGCAGGTTCTGGAGTCTACCTTTGGGGAGCAATACCGGGATTATAAGAAGGGGACGTGGTTTTGAGATGCACTGAAATTGATATTGCTATGAAGAAAACAATAGCATTGCTTGTATAACATCATTGAATATGGACCTTGAAACAAGGAAAAAGGCTAGGGTAATTCTTGTCATTTTTATTATTCTATTGATTCCACTAATATTCTTTTGCCATAAATCTTATTCAAAATGATTTTGTGTTTCAAAAAAAGTGTTACTTTTAAAATAAAAACACACAATGAAGCGCATTCTATTTTTAGTTCTAATTACTTTTTCCTTAAGTGCAAGTTTAAATGCCAACTCCTATCGTGGGGAAAAGTTCCTGATGCTGAAAAGCAGCTCAAGCAAACCAATCTCGATCCAAACGCTAGTGCGGTTGTGCTGTTTGATGTTGGATCACTCAGGTTTAACTATGGCAGCAAAATATATTTTCAACATCACAAGCGGATTAAAATCCTCACCAAGGAGGGTTTATCCTATGCCAATGTTCAAATCCCTTACTATAAAAAAAATGATTTGGAATCAATTTCTTCCATAAAGGCGGAAACCATCAATATTGACTCCGTTACTGGTAAACCGGTTGTTCAGAAGCTGGATAGCAAAGATTTTTACCCCATCGATATTAACGATAGGTGGGGTGTGATACGGTTTTCCTTCCCGAGCGTTAAGGTTGGCTCCATTATCGAGTATTCCTATACCGAGGTTTCTCGAAATTACTTTTCTCCTCAAGACTGGGATTTTCAGTGCGAACTGCCAACTCTTCATAGCGAGTATTCGGCACAAGTTCAGGAAGGGCTTGATGTACAAATCCTATATCAGGGTCCGCTGTTGCGGCATCTATATGAAACAAAATCGATCAATTTTTGGGAGTTGGATAATCTACAACCTGTGGCACCAGAGCCTTATGGTCCCGACACGAAGGATTATGTTGAGAATATATCTTTTCAGCTCAAAGGTTACTATAAGAGCGATCCAATGAAAGGGGTGGAGTATGTTAATATTCTAGACACATGGGATAAGCTAGCAATTGATTTTAGAGAAACGGTTAATGTACCTAGCTTCTCCTCTTCTAAGAATTTTGTTGATCCAATTCTGGCAGAAATCATCAAGGAGAAGGATTCGGATGCTGAAAAGGTTAGGAAGATATATTACTACGTTCAAAGTCACTTTAGGTGGAATAAGGATTTAGGAATATATCCCACTGAGAGTTCAAGGCAGATTTTACAAAATGGCGAAGGGAATAGTGCTGACATAAATTTGTTTTTAAGCTTAATGCTTCGAAGTGCCGGTTTTGCGGCCGATCCTGTGCTCATTAGCACTAAGAGTAACGGTGCTTCAACAAAAGTTTACCCGCTGTTGAGCCAGTTTGATAAGTTAATTGTTGTTGTCAACCTTTATGGCAAAAACTATTTTATGGATGCCACTGGCTCCGATTACCCTTATGGCATTATACCAGTCGAGGATTTAAATAATCAGGGTTTTAGAATTGGCAACTCTACATCCGACTGGATCTCGATACCTCTTAGTGGAGCTAGTAAACTCGATTGTTACTATTCGGTAGACCTTGCCAATTTGGCTAATGCGAAGCTTACTGCAATGTATAATTTCTCGCAGTATGCTGCTGTTGGCTTAAGAGCTGCACTCAAAAATGCTCCCGACAAGGAGGTCTATATAAAGGAACACATTGCCCTGCTTAATCAGGATTTCAACCTCGACAGCGTTAACATTAAGAATCTCGATGACATGGATTTGCCCTTGAGCATTCGCTGCTATTTTTCGGGCGGTGATTATTCCGGCGTTGGTGGGTTGCTACTTCGTACATTGGGACAATCCAAGTTTGATAAAAATCCTTTTATTGCAAAGCAACGTACTTTACCTATCGACTTCGACTACCCCATTGATGAAACCTTTACCACCGTATTCAATCTTCCCGAAGGGTATGTTGTTGATGGGCTGCCGTTAAACCAAGGATATCAACTTCTTGGCAAAAAGGGGATTGCTAGGCTTACCTCAAACTCAATTGGCAACACGGTTTCCATTCGAAGAACGATGTCGTTAACAACAAGTCTCTTTCCGCCTGAGGATTATAGCTATATTGTTAAGTACTTCGACTTAGTAAGCCAGTTTAAGGGAGCTACCGTGGTGGTTAAGAAAAAATAAAAATCTGAATTCGTTTATTGGAACAAATCTTCGATGATCGTCCTTGTGGATCCTTATCAGTTTGTTTTTAGTGGGAGAATTGCCTCATGGTTCATACTATGACTCATGCTGGAGCAGCAAAATTTTACCACCAAGATTCATGTGTTGGAATAAATTTTAAAATTTAGAAATATGCTTAAGCGTTTTTTAATTTTCTCAATTTTATTGGTCTCCCTTGGCCAAATCTCAATGGCCGAGCAATTCAAGTGGGGCAAGGTTACCAATGCCGAGTGGCAGTTGAAGGAAACCCCTATCGACACGAATGCCAATGCAGTGGTGCTCTCCGATGTAGCAGAACTAGACTTTGCCTATGGAGCACCAACAGTGTTCAGGCGGCATCGACGCATTAAAATCCTAAAGCAAGCGGGTGTTAACGAGGCCAATATTCAGATACCATACTACAGCAAGTCTTTTTCTGAAAGCGTTAAATATATTAAGGCCCAAACCTTAAATATGGATCCAGAAACTAATAAGGTTGAAGTATTACCGGTTGACGAAAAAGATATTTTTACCGTTGATCTCAGTGATAGTTGGAGTGCTAAAAGGTTTGCTTTTCCGGGAGTTAAAGTCGGCTCCATTATCGAGTATTCCTATGTGGTTGAATCAAAGCATTTTATTCAGCTAAAGGAGTGGAATTTCCAGTGCAACTTGCCAACAATTCATAGCGAATTCACTGCAAAAATCGATCAGGGATTTAATGTAAGGGTGGTGTATAGAGGGTTTCATCTTCCTGAAAAGTACGATAAGGTGAAGACAAACCACTGGGAACTCGATAACCTTAAACCCATTAAGGATGAACCTCTCTATGCCAATGCTGAAGACTATGCTGAGACCATACGACTTCAGCTCACCGGATATTTGGTGGGAGATCCCACTGGAGGTTCCGAATACATTAAGGTTGTGGACGGCTGGGAGGCTATTGCCAAACGATTTAGGGAAGGAGACTACTATGACACCTATATAAAGGACCGCGATTTTATACAACCAATTCTGAAATCGATAGTAGATAGTAGTGATAATGCCCTAACAAAGGCTCAGAAAATTTTCTATTACGTTCAGAAAAATTACACGTGGAATAACCACCGTGATATCGATCCGAATATATCATCGAAGGAGATGAGTGACAAAAAAGTTGGATCTACATCGGACATCAATATGATGCTGGTTTCGCTGCTGCGAAACGCTGGGATGGATGCTAGTCCGGTATTAATTAGTACAAAAGATCATGGTCCCATAACCAAGGCCTTTCCTCTGCTTTCCCAATTCAACCAGCTGATAGCCACCGTTGCTGTCGATGGCAATACCTACTTTCTCGATGCGGCTAATGATAGCTATCCTTTTGCCATTCTTCCACCATACGATTTGGCTACCGCTGGATTTAAAATTGACCGAGATAATTTTGTGTGGATAGACATACCTATCAGAGGAAAATACAAGAACGACAGTTATGCTAAGGTCGATTTTAGCGACTCGTCAGCAGCAACAATGTATTTTCGAAGCCAGTACGATGGCTATGCTGCAGTAGCTCTGAGGCAAAGTTTAAAAAAAGCCAATAACGACGAGATGTTTGTACGCAAGCTGATTAGGAGCGATGGTTACGATTGGGAGTTGGATAGCCTTTCGATTCAAAACAAAAGGGAAATTGAGAAACCTCTTGTGCTAACCTGCTATTTTCATCGTAGCAACAACGATCTTGCAACGAAAGATAGAATTTACTTGAGTTCAGTATCCCGTTCTTCGTTTGAGCATAATCCTATTACTGCACCAACCAGAATACTCCCGGTTGACTTAAATTACCCTTTTGAAGAAAATATGGTGGTGGTGTATAAGTTTCCAAAAGGATTTGAGGTGAAGGATAAGCCAGGACGGAGCGATTATATGCTCCCCAACGGCAAGGGAACCGCTCATTTTATGGCCAGCACAAGCGGTGTCTTTTTAAATACCAAGCTGTCGTTTACCATTACCAACCCGTTTTTCTCACCCAACGAATATCCTACGCTACAGCAGTTCTTTAATTTCGTAGGACAGGAGCAAGACCGGGTATATGTGCTAGAGAAGAGTGGAAGCTAGGTTCTCAAAAGTTGTTTTATCGCAATAAATAATAAAAAAGGGTGCCATATTGGACACCCTTTCTTTTTATAGACAAAGTATTGATTACTTCTGTTTTAGTTCGTTGGGCTTTTTGCCCATGCGCCAGTGCTCCTCAATATCTTCAAGCGAAACACCTTTTGTTTCTGGGATGTATTTTAACCCCCATATGATGCCTATGACGGCAACGGCGGCATACACAAAAAATGCCCCTGCCGGATTAGGATCGGTGGTGGAATTTCCTTCGGCAGTTTTGTTCATAATCTCCATCCCTGGACTGGTGAATAGCCATGCTAACTTCAGGAAGGTGAAGGTTACAATGGCGTTGAAAAGCCAGTTCGAAAGCGAACCGATGCTCATGCCCAAACCTCTAACCTTAAGTGGGAAAATTTCTGAGATGATGAGCCAACCCAAGGGACCAAGGCTTATGGCAAAGAAGATGATGTAAATTAGCACGGCACCCACCGAAAAATAGCGGAGGTTGGCGCCAAGTGCATCCTTAAAGAGGAAGAACGTTCCAAGAGCGAGCAGCGAAATGCCCATTCCAACTAATCCTATGAAGTAGAGCTTCCGCCGTCCAATTTTGTCGATAAGAAACATGGAGAGGACGGTGGCCAGCACATTTACTATTCCAACACTTACGGTGGCAGCAATGGCAGCCTTGGCTCCCGAAAAACCAGCAATAATGAAGATGGTGGGGGCGTAGTATATAACGGTGTTGATACCCACAAACTGCTGCACAAACATGATGCCGATGGCAATCATAAGTGCAGTTCGAAGGTATGGCTTGAATATTTCACTTACGCCAACGGTGTTATGCCTATCTGCCTCAATTTCTGCTTTTAACTTGGCAATGGCAGCATCCACCATGGAAGGATCTTCCACCATGTGCATTACCCGCCTACCCTCTTCTTCCTTCCCTTTCCCCATGAGGAAACGGGGCGATTCGGGAAGAAACATCATTCCAATAAACAGTATTGCGGCAGGAAAAACTCCTACGTAGAACATCCACCTCCAGGAGAAGGGGTCGGCTTCGTTGGCAAAGGAGAGGTCGCTGAAGTAGGAAACCACGATGCCAATGGTAATCATGAGCTGAAAGGAGGAGACCATGGCACCTCTAGTTTTTGTAGGCGAAATCTCGGCAATGTAGAGAGGAACAGTAAAGGAGGAAACCCCGATGGCTACACCCAAAAGAATACGGGCTCCGGCAAGAAAACCTGGACTGGAGGCAGCACCGGTAAGTATGGAACCAACTGCAAAGATTACCGCCGTTATCAGAATTACCCTCTTACGTCCGAAGATGTCGGTGAGCCTACCCGATGAAAGTGCACCAAGCACGGCACCAATTAGGGCTGCGGTGGTTACCCACTCCTCCTGGTTGGAGGTGAGGTTAAAACTCTGCTTCAAGAAGGGCAGCGCCCCTGAAATTACCCCGGTATCGAACCCAAACAGCAGTCCTCCGGTGGAAGCAATGGCAGCAATAACTATGACCAATGCTTTGTTTTGGCTTACTTTATCTTTCCCCATGGCAAAAAAATTATTGTGTAACTTCAATCAACCAAGATAGCAACATTGGTTTAAAATTTACTTAAATGTTTTCCTTTTTTTAAATGTCTAACTTTCAATCTTTGGCTGTTGTTTCCTCTCCTTGTTCCCTTCTATCCACTTATATACTGTTGGTAAAACAAATAGGGTCAACAGGGTTGAGGTAATTAATCCACCAATCACCACCGTAGCAAGTGGTCGCTGAACCTCTGATCCAGGTCCGGAATTGAATGCCATGGGGATAAAACCCAAGCTGGCAACCAGAGCCGTCATTAATACTGGTCGGAGTCTATCAGTGGCACCATCGATGAGGGCTCTATTTAAGGGGAGGCCTTTGTTTCGTAATTCGTTAATGTGCGAAACTAGCACAATCCCATTTAATACCGCTACCCCAAAAAGAGCGACAAAACCAATGCTTGCTGATACGGAAAGATACATACCACGCATCCAGAGTAAAAACACGCCACCCGATAAAGCAAAAGGTAAGTTTAGGAAGATGAGCAAGGCATAGCGCATCTTACCAAAATTGAGGTAAAGCAGACCTATGATGATAAAGAGCGATAGTGGAACAACTAGTATGAGATGGCGCATTGCGCGTTGCTGGTTTTCGAATGTGCCGCCATATTCTAAGAAATATCCAGCAGGTAGAATGTTCGATTTCCCAATAGCCTCCTGGAGATTTGAAACGTAGGTTCCCATATCAATACCATGAATGTTGATCCCTACGATAAGCCTTCTCCATCCATTTTCGCGCTGAATTTCACGAGGCCCCTCTTGTGGTACAATGTGAGCAACTCGCTTTAGTGGAATAAACTCGCCATTGGGGAGGTGGACTGGGATATCTTTTATTTTTTCGAATGAGTTGCGTAGATCCTCAGGAAAGCGTACAATAATATCGAACCGACGTTGTCCTTCGAATACCTGTCCTGCCGTTTCTCCTCCAATGCCAGCTTGTATCACTTTTTGAACATCATCCACGTTTATACCAAATACGGCAACAGCTTCTCGGTCAATTTCGATGGTGAGGTAAGGCTGACCGATGGGTTGTTCTGTATAGAAATTGTCGGTTCCTGGTAATCCATTCACTATGGAGGATATCTTGTCTCCTAACTTTTTGAGCGTTTCTAAATCTTCACCATAAATTTTAACGGCAAGGTCCGATTTAACACCACTTGTTAGCTCGTCAACTCGCATTGCTATGGGTTGCGTAAAGTTGTAGGACAGACCCGGTTCCGTTTTTAAGTACGGCTCAATAGCGGCTATAATCTTCTCTTTGGTAAAGCCTTTTCGCCACTCTTTTTGCGGCTTAAGAATTACCCAAACATCTGTTTGGTGTACACCCATCCAGTCGTTAGCAAGGTCGGAACGGCCAGTTTTTGGCACTACGGTTGCAATTTCGGGAATGTTTTTTTTCAGCACTCCAGCAAGCCAGTTGGCGTTTTGCATGGATTCTTTAAGGGTAACGGAGGGCATTCTAACCTGCTCTATCAAAATGGACCCCTCATCGAGTTCCGGGAGAAATTCTGTGCCAAGCCTCATTAATACGATAAGTGAAAGTGCAAAAACTCCAACTGCTATGCTAATGATTACTTTTTTGCTGTCGATTCTCTTTTCGAGAAAACGTTCATATCGTGGTTTAAGCCAGTTAATAAGGTGCGATTTTCTGATTTTTACACCTCTATGGTAGGCCAGAGATGCTAGTGCCGGAACAAAAATTAAAGCGAGCAATAGGGAGCCAAGCACCGCAGCAGCTACCGTAATCGCCATGGGGCGATATAGAATTCCCTCCATGCCGCTGAAGGTCATTATGGGAACGTAAACCATGAGGATGATTAAAACGCCAAAGAAAATAGGCTTTACCACCTCTTTCGATGCTTGTATTATCGTGCTGTCAGTGTCGTCGTACGATTCTTTATGCTGAAGTCGGTGAACGATATTTTCTACCATTACAACCGATCCATCAACCACCATTCCAAAGTCGATAGCACCTAAGCTCATCAAGTTGGCTGCAAGGCCAAATTCCTGCATGCCTATGAAAGCAAATAGCATGGAAAAAGGGATTACCAATGCAACGATGAGTGCGCCTGTGATTTCCCCAAGCAGCAGCAGCAGTACTGCAATTACGAGAAAGCCGCCCTCCAAAAGGTTGGTAGAAATGGTTGAGGTGGTTCGGTTAATGAGGTCGCTTTGATCGTAGAACTTTTCAATAACAACTCCTTTCGGGAGGCTCTTGTTTATGGTGTTGATTTTTGATTCAATATCCTTTATAACCTCTCTGCCATTGCCGCCACGGAGCATCAGTACTATTCCAGTTACAACTTCACCATTGCCGTCCTGCGTTACTCCACCCTGCCTGATTTGTTCTCCAATTTTTACATTTGCGATATCCTTAATAAATATTGGCTTATTGTGAAGATTTGCCACCACAATATTTTCAATATCTTGGCTACTGGTAATCTGCCCCACTCCCCGGATGATGTAC
This sequence comes from Williamwhitmania sp., assembly GCA_035529935.1. Taxonomy (NCBI): domain Bacteria; kingdom Pseudomonadati; phylum Bacteroidota; class Bacteroidia; order Bacteroidales; family Williamwhitmaniaceae; genus Williamwhitmania; species Williamwhitmania sp. The sequence goes on from DATKVT010000178.1 coordinate 10,385, forward strand.
TGCTCTCTATTGTGCTCCAAGAAATTTCCACCCGATACGCTGTTGTTGCTACCTATGGCATCAATTACGTTCTTTAGGCTAATGTTAAAAGCACGCAACTTCCCAGGCTGGACAATAACTTCGTAGTCACGAACGAAACCGCCAAAAGAGTTAATTTCAGTTACCCCTCTTACAGTTTTTAGCTGTGGTGATATAAGCCAATCCTGTATTTCGCGAAGTTGGGTAAGCGAATAGCCATCTCCATGCACCACGTATTGGTATATCTCCCCAAGGGCTGTTGAAATTGGTCCTAGCTGAGGTGAGGAGACATCAGCAGGGAGTTCGTCACGGATGGATTGGAGCCGCTGGCTTACCATTTGTCTTGCAAAGTAAATATCCGTTCCTTCGTCGAACTCCACTGTTACTGCCGAAAGCCCAAATTGAGAGATGGACCTTACTTGTTTCACTTTGGGTAATCCATTCATCCCTGTTTCGATAGGATAGCTCACCAACTTTTCCACATCATAAGGAGAATATTGCCCCGCTTTTGTAATAACTAAAACTTGAACAGGCGTTACATCCGGTAAGGAATTGATGGGGATTTTCATGAGTGCCATTATTCCGGCAATACTCATTAGGAGCACCATGGCCAGCGCAACAAACTTTTGGCGAACACTGAATTCAACAATATGGTTTAGCATAGCTCTACGGAGTTAATGGCAACTATTCTTCAGCAAATTGAGAGAATCGTGCAAGCGCCTTTAGGCTAAATACTTGCGTAACGGCAACTTTCTCTTGGTCCTTTAATCCCATTTCCACAAAGGCCAAATTGTCATGCATCTCCTTGATCACAATTTTTCTTTTTTCAAAATGCCTATCATCTTTTTTAACAAAAACGATGGGGTCGTTTCCTTCATAGGTTATGGCACCAATTGGAACGCTCGTTACTGCTGAACTCCCCGATGTTTTTATGTCGACTCTTACGTTTTCACCCGGTTTTGGCCAACCATCTTTGGTATTTAATAGAAAATTTATGGTTAACGATTTGTTGTTCTCATCAAGCCCTGGATTGATTGTGCTTATGACGCATGGTATGGGGTTTTCGCTTGTCAATCTTCTGGTAACTTCGGCACTATCGCCAACTTTTAAATACTTGCCATCCTCTGGGCTTGTGTATGCTTTTACAAGCACTTTGTTTAGGTTGATTACTGATGCCAATTTTTCATTTGCACTCACTGCCTGGCCCAGTTCTACCATGTGTTGGTCTATAACGCCTGAAATAGGTGAAAGTATTTTAAGCTTAGGTGTAATCTTGTCGCTTGTAGTAAATGTTTCGATCTCTGTTCTTGTTACCCCAACAGCTCTTAACCTGGAATAGGAGGCATTTAATGCTCCTAAGGCCCTTAGATACTCTGATTTTGCTTTTTCTAAATCGGCTTCTGAGTTAATTTTCTTCTCCGTTAGCTGCTCCACCCTCTGCAGCTGCGTACTTTGGTATCGCTCTTCAGCTCTGTTTTGAAGGTATTCTGCAACGAGGTTACCAAAAGTTAAGCTTTCCAACTCCATTACTACCTGCCCCTTTTGAACCGATTCACCTTCGTTTAATGGGAGAGAAATCACACGGCTATCAACAGGGGCACTTAAAATAGCAATGTAGTTGGGAGCCGGCATCACTACACCGGGTGCGGAGACCAGAAAGGCATGTTTGGTAATAGCGACATCCACTGTTTTTATATTAAGTTCCAGCGCTTCCTTCTCAGAAAGGGTAACCACCTGGTTTTGTGTTGGTTTGTCGGGGGTGAGTGAGGGCGGAAGTGTGGAGGACAATTTGTCTTCATTGCCCTTTTTGTTGGATGTGTTGCTACTGCAACTTGGTAGGAGAGTCAATAGAACTATAACAAGCCAAAAATTTCGGGTAATCATTAGAAGTCGAGCCATGGTCTGTTTTTTATTGCGTTCCTATTATGTTGAGAAAAAAGTAATGAAGATCAAATTACTAGTTCAAAGTCTATGTACTGCTCTAATTCTATTAGGGTAAGATAGTAATCGCGGAGGGCGGCGAGGTAGTGTTCTTGGCTGCTTAAGTAGAGTTTTTGTGCATCAATTAGGGTAACCATATTTATTTGTCCAAGTCGGTAAGCTTCGATGGTTAAGCTCTGAAGCCTTTCCGATTTCTCTTTCATGGAAGATTCAAAACGGTCTATCTTGCTTTTGGCAGCGTGATAGCTATGCCAAGCAATTTCAATTCGCTTCTTCATTTCAAGGTAAACCGATTCCTGTCTCCATTCAAGTTCCACCTTTTGAGCCTTTGCAAGTTGAACCATGCTGTGCTGGTTAAAGAATCCCCAAAGTGGAATGGAAACGCCTACCTGATAGCCTCTAAAGTTATATCCACCACCATAATTCTGCAGGTAATAACCAAATTTTAAATTCGGCAAATAGCTCGAATTTGCTTGGTTAACTTTATTTTTTGCTGCAGCAATTTCACTGGATAGTGCAAGATACGGAGGTTGCTTTTGGAGGTATTCTAATGCCTCCTCCTGCGGAATATTGTCTTGCTTACTTAAGAGGGTGTCGGTAAATGAGATGTCATATCGCTGATCCTCAGATTGTAGTCCAATTGCGTTGAATAAGCTATATCGTGCTTCATGAAGCAATTGCTCGGCATCGTCATTATTATTGTTTGCCTCCTCCAGTCTGAGTTCAGAAGAAAGCAAATCAATGTCGTTGCCTACCCCTCTTTGAGATTTGAGCAGTGCAATATCTCTAAGATTAGAAACTAATATTATCTCCTTCTGACGTAAATTACGCAGGTATAGGCTATACAATATGTGTATGTATTTGTTCTTAATGTCTGCACTGAGGGTCTTTATCTTCCACTGTAACTGAAATTCAAGCGATTTTTTTTCATTTGAAACTTTTCTATTTCGATAGTAACTTGTTAAGGGGAAATCAACAGATTGTTCAACGGTAATACGCTGTTCGGCAAAAATATTGCTATTTCCTTGTGGCATACCCTCTTTGGAATAGGTCAGGGTTGGATCACTAAGTCCTACGGTTGATTTAAGCTCAACCTCTTTCTGACGCAGCTGAGCTCTTAGCTGATTGATCTCCGGATTTTTTTCCATTGCCAACTTAATGGCACTCTGGATTGTCAGAAGTGTTTTTTTCTCTTGAGCGTTTGTCACATTTATTAGGAAAATCCCAATAATAACTAAGAGTCGTGTTTTCATGCTCAACCTATTTTTTAGAACGTATGGGCATTTTTTCGCAATACAATTTACAAAAAAAACACAACTCTTCAGGAAGAATTTATCAATAGTTAATTCCTCTGATAATAATTGAAAAAGTTGGTTGATAGTATATTGGGTGTTTTTAGCTCCGATCTCGTAAGCTTTACCTCCAGTATGATAGGGTTGAGTTGATGGAATGTTTCTTTTAAATCTAGGTGATGGCAATGTTTGACCTCGCCATACAAAGGCAGTAATGAAGATTTAAATCAACCTCCAAGAGAGTATTTGAGGTTGATATTGTTATTGCGATAATACTTGAAGTTTCTTATTGTTTAAGCTTATAGTTCCTCCATAAGTTTCTAGCAATGGCAACGAGTAGGGCAGCGGCGGTCAAGTTCATCAGAATGTTGAAGAAAGTGTAGACCGGTGTTTTTATGTTGATAATTCTTAGGATTACTTGAATTACAAAAAAAGCTAGTGTGCCCCATGCCGAATATTTGCCCCACTTGGGAAGGTTGGAAAAATGCATAGTTTTTTCTTCAAACTTAGAAAAAATAGGTGTAGCTTGGTTACGTTCACACATAAAATGAGACCAATGTTCGGGGTAGTTTGGCTTTTCGATGCCGATGATTGATTACCTTTCCATGATATGGTATGCGACTCATTTCTGCTATCTTTACGCAAATTAATTTGACATGGATTACCAAGGTTTGCTTGAGGAGATTGCTGAAGAAATAAAACCCCTGTTGGGCCAAGGACAGGTTGCAAGCTACATTCCGGCCTTGGCAGAGATAGATTCACGGAGTTTTGGGATGGCAATTGTTACCATCGATGGTCAGGTTTTTAGGGTCGGCAAGGCCAATGAACCATTCTCGATTCAAAGCGTGTCGAAGGTTTTTAACCTTATTTTGTCCTCCTCTACACTTGGAGATGCCATTTGGAGAAGGGTAGGCAAGGAACCATCGGGCAATGCTTTTAACTCGTTGCTACAGCTGGAGTTTGAGAATGGGATACCGCGCAACCCATTCATAAATGCGGGCGCCATTGTGCTTGCCGACATGCTATGTGAACATTTTCCAAATGCGGAGGCCGAGTTGTTAAGTTTTGTACGCAAGTTGACCGACAATCCAGCCATAGCATACGATATGCGCGTGGCAACTTCCGAAAAAGAGACAGGCAGTAGGAACTACTCTCTTGGATTTCTAATGAAGAGTTTTGGCAATATTCGTATGCCCATCGACACTGTAATGGATTTTTATTTTAAGCAGTGTTCCATCTCCATGAACTGTGTAGATCTAGCCCGCTCTTTTCTGATGCTGGCAAACCATGGGGAGGTTCCTGGTTCTGGCGAAAGAATTCTCACAATGAGTCAGGCCAAACGAATTAACTCGCTCATGCTCACCTCTGGGCTTTACAACGAAGCGGGAGATTTTGCTTTTAGGGTTGGACTTCCGGCCAAGAGTGGTGTGGGCGGAGGTATTGCAGCAATTATCCCCAAGCTACTCAGTGTGGCTGTATGGAGCCCTGAACTCAACAGCTTTGGTAACTCGCTGGCCGGAATTCATGCGCTGGAATTGTTTACCACCAAGTCTGGCATATCCATTTTTTAATGATAAGAGCTGTCCAAAATAAAATACCGGTGCATAGGTTCAGCAACCTAAGCCGTTTTCCTGAGCTGGTACATTTTGTAACTACGCGCCATGGTGGTGTAAGCCAAGGTGGCGATGCCAGCTTCAACTTAGGCTTTCATGATACTGATTCTGACGCAAATGTCAGAGAAAATAGGCTTCGCTTGGCAGCCGCGGTTAATGTACCTATTGATAATTTTACTCATCAAATACAGGTTCACAGTGCAAATGTCACTGTGGTTGATAACACTCTACGAGGGGCAGGAACTCTGGCTCAAGAAACGGCTATTCAGCAAAACGATGCGCTTATTACCCGTGAAAAGAATATCTGCCTCGTTACCAAAGCGGCCGATTGTGTTCCCATGCTTTTTTACGATCCTGTTGAGGGAGCTGCAGCGGCCGTTCATGCAGGATGGCGAGGAATGGTTCAGGATGTTGCCGGAAAGACTGTTGAGGCTATGGTGCATAATTTTGGCTGTAATCCCCGTAACATTTTAGTTGGAATTGGCCCAGCCAATGGCCCATGCTGCTATGAGGTTGGTGAAGATGTGGAGGACGCTGTTGCTAAAATATTTCCAAATATGGATGGGCTTTTGGTTAAAGGCAAAGGACTGCGCCATCACTTGAACCAGTGGGAGGCCAATCGGAGGCAGCTTATCCAGGTTGGAGTCCCAATGGAAAATATTGAGGTTGCTGGGTTATGTACCCAATGCAACGGCAATGAATTTTATTCTGCACGTCTTGGGCATACGGGGCGATTTGCAGCTGGAATAATGATTGGTAAGGTAATATTAGGATTATAACCAAAAAATATTGTAGTCTAGGTAAAACATTTTTGTATCGTAATCTAATGTTTACGGTATAGTAATATGCGGAAAACACCCTTTCCCTTATTGAGAAGTTAAATGCTTTTGTATCTTTATAAACAATTAAGCATCCCTGTTTTTAAAGACTGCAGCTATGCTTCAACTCTTGAATATCTCTTTCGATTTCATCTACCTTCCTCTTCTGGTGTTGGTTGCCCTAGCTTGGCTTATTCCCATGGCGCTTTCCTTGTTGCGGGTAAAGCGTGTGCCATCTGTAATTGTTGAAATTGTGTTGGGCTATTTTGTTGGCCACTATGTTCTTGCCCATTCAACAATTGGAGGAATCTACATCCTTAATTTTCTTGCCTTGACGGGCTTCATCTTCTTGATGTTTCTCAGCGGTCTTGAAATTGATATGGAGCAGCTACTTGGCTCGTTTCCGAGAAAAAAGTTGAGCGCAGGGATATTCATCAAGAATCCGCTGCTTGTCGCCCTCACCTATTTTTGCATTTCGTTAGTGCTGTCAATTGCTGCTTCGTGGGCACTTTCTTTTTGGATTGCAGTTCCCAATGTTTGGTATTTTTCCCTAATTTATGGTAACCACCTCGGTTGGCATAATCTTACCAGTGTTAAAGAATAGAGGTGAGGCGTCAAGTCTATTTGGTCAAATGGTAATTACCTCCGCGGCAGTTGCCGATATACTGGGAATAATTCTATTCACCTTTACGGCATTTATACTCAAGAATGAATTTCGGTTCGACATACTTTATATTTTTATCCTCTTTGCTGCCTTCTTCTTCTTTTACCAGTTGGGAAGTCAATCTCGCAAATGGGTTGTGCTGCGTAAAATCAGCTTTCAACTATCGCATACTGCCTCCCAAATAAGCATAAGAGGCTCACTGTTTCTTCTGCTAATTTTTGTTGTGATTGCACAGTATATAAGCCCAGAGGCTGTGCTGCTTGGCGCATTCCTCTGTGGGCTATTGCTTTCACTTTTCATGCACAAGGGCCGTTCGCTATTGCTAGTTAAGCTCGATGGAATGGGTTTTGGCTTTTTTATCCCCATATTCTTTATGATGGTTGGCGCAACCTTTAACCCGGCGGCACTTGCTGAATTTGACCTAAGCCTTATTCCGCTGCTAGTTGTGCTGCTTGTGGTAAAGATCGTTCCATCAGTAATGTGGTTTAGGCAGTTTGGCTTACGCAAGGCCCTTTCTGGCGGTGTCCTAATGTCATCACGCCTTAGCCTTATAATTGCTGCGGCGGCAATTGGTCTTGAAATGGGGCTGGTAACACCTGGTCTAAATGCTTGTTTCATTTTACTAGCCGTGGCAACCTGCTTTCTTGCACCGTTGCTGCATGGTTTTATCGATTCAGAAAGAACTTTTTTATCGGATAAAACAATAATTGTTGGTGGCAGTAGCGTTGGAGTGCTGCTGGCTCGCAGGTTGAAAATTCATGGGCGCGCTTCCATTATTGTAGAAAAAAACGAGAAGCGCTTTAATGAGCTAAAACAGAAAGGATTTGTTGCTTATTATGGCGATGGGGCTGAGCTAAATACATTTTTGGATATAAATACAGTGAGGGATAATCATGTGGTGGTTATCACAGGTTCGGACGCTTCCAACGTGCAGATTTGCGAGATGCTACGCCACGATTTGAACCATGAAAAAATTATCTCTACCGCCACAGGATTGTCTATTGAGCGTATGCTTAAAAAATTTGGTATTGAATCGGTCGACACCACTCGCGTAATGGCTACAACCATAGAAAATCTGATTCTACGTCCAGCTACCTACCATGCGTTGGTTGACAGTTTTGAGAATTTTAGTGTTGAGGAGATTCACGTGCGCAACACCTCAGTTGATAGTCTTCAACTTAAAGATGTGGCCTTCCATAAAGATGCCATTCTCATAATGCTTAGGCGAGGTAGCTCTCTAATTATTCCTCATGGTGAGTCCTATCTTAGAGTTGGAGATGTGCTCACGGTTTTTGGCACAAACACTGCTATGGAGGATGCGCGCCTTAAACTTAGTGGTGATTCTTAGGTCTTAAAGAAATATTTTGTGTGTGGGTAGGGGCGGTTGTTTCCTCTATGTGAGGACGGTTGAGTAGCGATCTGCAACGGCTTTTAACCCCAGCACTTGGTGGGATGAAACTGCTTTCGTATCTTGCACCACGCTTTTGTTATCTAGTTCTGTATGGGTAATATTTCCATCACGTTAGAAGGGCGTGTGAATAGAGGTAATAAAACAACCATAAGTTGTCAACGATAAAAAGGGAAGAGAATAATGGGAGAATTAGTAAGGCATAATAGAACGGAAGAGTTTCATGCCTACTTTCAGAAAATGGTAAAGTACTCTCGGATGAACGAGGATACCATTGTTACACCCGACAATGTTTACCAGGAAGCTCATAAGGCTAATCGCAATTTACTATTTGAAATTATTAGTAAGTGTCACCAGCCGGGGAGCACCATTTTAGGAGTGGAGAATGTCCTTGCCTTAGATGACTTAGCAAAGCAGGGTAAATCCTGCCTAATTCTCTCGGAGCATGTGTCCAATCTTGACGTGCCTAATCTCTTTGTTCGATGCTATGACAATAAAGAAAAGCGCCTAAAGGAAATATTTGAACGGTTTATCTTTATTGCGGGTACAAAACTTAACGAATACCCAATGGTGAAGTTGTTCACCGAAATGTTTACCCGAGTGGTAGTATACGCCATTCGGTCCATCAACGAGCTCAAGAATTGCGAAGAAGGCAAAGCCGAGATGGAACTGGCTAACAAAATAAATATCCGTTCTACCAGAAAAATCGGCGAATTGCGTAATCAGGGTTTTATATTCTTTCTATATGCTGCGGGAACCCGCTATCGCCCATGGCAGCCTGAAACAAAAAAAGGAATTACCGCCGTCTATAGTTACCTAAATTCTTTCGACTACTTCTGCTGCGTTTCAATTAACGGGAACACCATGCCCCCAAGGAAGCATGAGGACATGACCAAGGAGGAGGTGTATGATGACGTAATGGTATTCAACTTTGGGGAGGTGATGGATGCACGTCAATACCTGAAGATGATGGCAGAAAAGCATCAGGACGGAAATAGCTCCGATGGTGATAGCGTCAAGCAAGTTGTTGCCGACGACATTATGGCCCAAATTGATCAGCTGCATTATAAAGCGGAAGAGACTAGGGCAAAATTCCTTCACTAGGGCAAAATTAAATTCATTAGAACTTCTTCCTCCTAGTTCTGTTTATACCAAATGGAAAAAAGTATGTATTTCGACGATAGAGCCCAGAACTGGGATGCCGATGTTTCTAAGGTGGAGCGTGCGCAAGCATTTGCTTCCAAAATTGTAAAATTTGTAAAGCTAGAGCCCTCTTTTACTGCAATGGAGTATGGTTGCGGAACTGGCTTACTCAGCATGCAGCTGCGTGATAAGTTTTCTGAAATATTTTTGGTAGATACCTCAGCAGGTATGCTGTCGGTGCTGAAGCAAAAAATTGAAGAGGGGGGAATAACCAACTTTCGACCTACCCTTGTAGATTTACAGCAACAACCAGCCCCAATTGGCTCCTTTGACGTTATTTTTACAATGATGACACTGCATCATGTTGCAGACATCCCATCCTTGCTTGCCGCTTTTTGGCAGAATATGGCACAGGGAGGTTACCTTTGCATTTCAGACTTAGTCTCCGAAGATGGGTCCTTTCATGCAAACGACCCATCCTTTGATGGTCACAATGGCTTTGACCGTGCCTTTATTGGTAGCGCACTCGTAGCCGCAGGATTTACAGTTGAGGAATATGCGGTTTATTTTACACTCAGTAAAATGGTGAAAAATCAAAAAAAGGATTATCCCCTTTTCTTCGTTATTGCTCATAAACCATAAAACAGTTAATGAAAGCAATTTCTTGGTTCGACAATTTGATCAGCAGAGCCATTTAAATTGTTGCTTTGTGTTCAGATTCCCTTTACAAAACGTAGCGGTTTCAATTGACGATTTTTCTCCATCTAAGTATTGCTATTAAGCATGGGCATATAAGCAATATGAATAAATATATGTTCTTCAAGGTTCGTTGCTTATCTGTTTTATAATCAGGATTTTGAAAGCAAAAAGTGCTAAAAAACTGCTTGATAAAGAACGTGTAGGAGTAGTTTTTGTGAGTTGAAAATACTTTTGTAGTTTTATATCCTGAAAACAGCGGATGTTGCACGTAGTTTAACAATCAACTTTTTGCGCCAAAATGCAATCCGTAATTACGTAATTAAGGGAGAAAAATCTCATTGGATGCATAGCCTGCATCCTCAATTTGTATTTTTCTTTTTAAGATAATCGTTAGAATAATTTGCATCGTTTTTCATTTGTTTTGTAATTCAACACCACTATGAGTGAAGCCTACTATTCCATTATTGCTGCAACCGGAAAATATATTCCTACGAAGGTTGTAAAAAACGAAAAATTTTTAAAGCATAAGTTTTACAACTCCTCGGGTGAGCAGTTGGTAAAGCCTAACATGGAAATTATTGATAAGTTTAGACAGATTACTGAAATTGAGGAAAGACGCTACGTTGAGGATAATTTAGTAGCATCCGATATTGGCTTTTTAGCCGCATCCGACGCCTTGGCCTCCTCCGGAATCAACAAGGAAGAGCTCGACTATATAATTGTAGCGCACAACTTTGGCGACGTTAAGAAGTCAAACCCCAAGTCGGACATGGTGCCAACCCTAGCTGCGCGCATTAAGCATAAGTTGGGAATAGTCAACCCCTTTACGGTTGCTTATGACCTACCTTTTGGATGCCCAGGATGGCTTCAGGCAATGATTCATGCAAACTATTACATTAAATCGGGCGATGCCAAGCGAGTAATGATTATAGGTGCAGAAACTCTTTCGCGCGTGTCGGATCCACACGATATCGACAGTATGATATACTCCGATGGTGCTGGAGCCGCCATACTTGAATCGGTTAAAAGCCCCACTCAAACGGGTGTTCTTTCTCATCTTACCCGGTCGGATACCATTGACCATGCCCCTCTGCTCACCATGGATATCTCCTACTGCCCCGAGTTTGAGAACGAAAATATCTTTTTGAAGATGAATGGTCGGAAGCTGTATGAATATGCGCTTAATAACGTGCCACAAACGGTGAAAACGTGCATTGACAAGGCAGGTCTTCAGCTGACAGACATTAAGAAGGTGCTCATCCACCAGGCCAACGCAAAAATGGATGAAGCCATACTTTCTAGGTTATTCAAGCTCTATAATGTGAGCGAAATTCCTGCCAACATTATGCCAATGACCATCTCCAAGCTGGGAAACAACTCAGTTGCAACCTTGCCAATACTTCTCGATATTATTCGAAAAGGGGAGATGGAAAATCAACAGCTTAATAGTGGCGATCACATTGTTTTTGCATCGGTAGGTGCAGGAATGAACATTAATGCGGTGGTGTATCGTATGCCATAAGCATTCGTAGTAACTTTGAGCCTGCAGCGGAGGAATATATTCATGCTGCAGGTTTTTTTTTGACTCGAGATAGATGAATATTCCACGCTTTGCTACTATATTAATCTTTTGATTACTATCTGGTGAATGAGTGGTTATTCCTCTTTATTTTTTTAGTTTCTCGTGCTGTTGCGTATTAAACCTCTATCGTGTTTTAACCTCCAAGGGGCATTATATTTATTGGCTTTGGGATTTGAAGAAATGGCCAACTTTGGAAAAAATAATCAGCAGTGAATCGTTTTTTAGATATCCGAAGTTACTTTCAGGGCGTTGGTTTTGCCTTCAGGGCATTGCAGAGTCGAAACTTTAAGCTCTTCTTTTTTGGGCAGATAGTCTCCTTGCTGGGTACCTGGATTCAAAATATTGCCCTAGGATGGCTGGTATACCGGCTTACCAATTCCGTATTTTTACTTGGCGTAGTGGGCTTTGCTGGGCAAATTCCATCGTTGGTGATTACACCAATTGCTGGTGTATTTGCCGATAGGCTTAACCGAAGGAATGTTATGCTTGCCACCCAAACAGCCTTTATGGCGTTGGCTTTCCTTTTGGCTGCCCTCGTGCTGCTAAATGTGATTCAAGTGTGGCAAATAATCCTGCTGGCAACCTTAAATGGTGTGGTGCTTGCTATCGATACTCCATTTCGACATGCTTTCTTGCTTGTAATGGTGGGAGAAAAGTCGCTACTTCAAAATGCCATTGCACTAAATTCCACGCTTATTAACTCAGCAAGGTTTATTGGGCCAACTATTGGAGGTATTCTCATTGCTTTGGTGGGGGAGGGATGGTGCTTTTTTTTCAATGGGATTAGCTTTCTTGCAGTAATTGGAGCCCTGATCGCCATGGTGGTTATCGACACTCAGCAATCATTGGGAAGAAACTCTATCTTGGCCGATTTGCGGGAAGGGTTGAAATACTCCTTTAATTTTGTACCCATTCGTTACCTGCTTATACTGGTGATCACCACCAGCTTCTTTGGCCTTCCATTTCAGGTGTTTATGCCCGTTTATGCCAAAGATATCCTGGGTGGAGGAGCCGAGTTGCTTGGCTTTCTTACAGGAGCGATGGGGGCTGGAGCACTTGTAGGTGCATTTTACCTAGCTAGCAGGAAAACTACCAATTCATTTCCCCGATTAATCCTTTTTGCCGCGGCTACATTCTCTGTTGGACTTATGGGCTTTGCCTTCTCAACGGTCACTATCCTGTCGTTGGTGCTCATATTTTTTATAGGCTTTGGCATGATAGTGGAGTTTGCCTCTACTAACACCTTGCTTCAAACCATTGTAGATGAGGATAAACGGGGAAGGGTGGTGTCGCTCTACGGCATGTCGTTTTTGGGGATTTCGCCGTTGGGAAGCTTGCTGCTCGGCAGCTTATCGCATAGCTGGGGCGTGGATGTGGTGCTGTTTGTTTCTGGAATTTTCTGTCTGCTTGCAGTGGGGCTTTATGCAAGGAGGGTGCCGATAATTTCGCACGTGGTCCGGTCAATCAACGAACACTCGTAGATTTGTGCTGTTCTAAGTAGAAGGGGGCCAGCCTAATGTATACCCTTCTTTTCCTCAATTCTTTTCTGGATGCAGTGGTATATTTGATTACGAACTTTTCGGTATCGGCAGGCCACTGGATGTATTTTGATCCGTTAAAGGTGACAACCGTTCCATTGTGGCTTATTGGGTATTCATCATCCAACTTCCAAAGAAGGAAACCCGGGTGGGACGAATCGTCGAGGTTGGTAAGTTTGGTATAGTGTAATATCACCGTTGCGTTGAGTTTATGGTGTTCCACCTTAAGCTCTTTGAATAGGACGCTGTCGAACGATACGTCGAAAACCACCTCTTTAATGTTGTGTTCCCAGTTATCCATGAACTGGGCATAGTCTTCCGCAGCTCGTTCCTTTGGCGTTGGTTCGTTTTCACGGGCGGGGGCAGAGATAATGTTGTTGAGGTAGTATTTTGCAATTTTATCCTTTGGAAACACCTGAATGATTGTTTCCTCAAACCAGTAGCAACCATGCAATCCACATAGTAGTACCATAAAAACACCGAGGCTAACCCTTTTCATAGTGTAAAGGTTTGGTGAAAACTAAATAGGAGAACAAGTTACTGCATTTTGAGGAACAAGTAAATAGGGTGTCCTTGGTTGATACTGAAGGCATTTATTAACAAGAGAATCAGCTTCGCTATAACTATTCTCCAATTATGCTACTTTTGCAGCCATAATATTGACCTATGGAACAGATTGTTTTATACATGGCCCCCATGCAGGGCTTTACTGAATTCCCTTTGCGAAATGCATTTGCTGCTGCCGGTGTGGCTGTCGATGGTTTTGTTGCACCCTTTGTTGATGCTCATGAATTTGCCAGAGGAAAGGCACGAAAGCTCAAGGATTTGGAGGTAGTAAACAACAGTTCTATTTCGTTAACACCTCAGCTGCTTGGCTCAAATCCCGATGAGTTGGTGGCACTTGCCGGGTGGTTCCACGAGTTGGGATACAAAACCATAAGCCTAAACCTTGGCTGCCCCTATCCTATGGTAGCGCTAAAGGGAGCTGGGTCAGGCCTTATAGCACATCCAGAGGTAGTTGATCTCACTCTTTCAAAACTTTTTTCCGCTTTCCCCGATATATCACTTTCGGTTAAAACACGATTAGGCTACGCTGATCCACTGGAGTTGGAAGGCCTGATCCCCGTGCTGAACAAGTATAAGCTGGCAGAGGTGGTGGTGCATCCACGAATCGGCAAACAACTCTACAAAGGTGAAGTGGACTTGGATGCTTTCGCTAAGGTTGCAGCGGACTTAAATACCCCCATCTGCTATAATGGTGATATTCTTACGCTGTCCGATTTTAGACAACGAAAGCAGCGCTTCCCTTCCATAAACCGTTGGATGATTGGTCGCGGAGCGCTACAAAACCCTCTTCTTTTCTCCGAAATTAGGAGTGGTGTAGAGGCCACTGCCGACGAGAAGCTCAAGGTAATTGAGATTATTCATGACGAATTGTTTAGGCACTACGTTAGCGTACTGTCGGGTGATAGCCATCTATTAAAGAAAATAGGACCATTTTGGGACTACTTTGCTGCCGGATTTCCCGAACGTAGGAAGTTGCTTAAAAAGATTGTCAAGGCTACCAAGGCTGAGCACTATCAGTTGGCCGCCATTGAGTTCTTTAAGGCCTAAGAAATGGCAATGATTCCTTCCGAGAGCTTTGGTATTATTCCAGAGATATCCTTTTGCATGCAGTAGCTTACATCCGCAATAAATCCTTTTTTTATTAAGAGCTGAGCGTGGTGACAGTTTTCCAAGGCAGACATCAGATTTCCTTCAAATCCTTTGTACAAGTGCATTAGAGTAAATGCATAATCGCTCAGGGTGGCAGCAAAACGTTCTGACAAAATGCTGGCAATCATGCCTGCGCACAGCGCATCCTCCAGCGTATAGCTCTCTGCCGATCCGGCGCATACAATAGTCACATCCTCACCCTCGTTGCCCAGCCAGTTGCCTATTGCCGTTGCATTTAGAAACGAGGCAATGGTTACATTCTTTGCTTCAACGCTGCCCGTAAGTGCTCTCGTTCCGTTGGAAGTCGTCAGTATTATTGTTTTCCCATCCACCACTTCCTTTGTGTATTCAAACGGAGAGTTGGCTAGGTGAAATCCCTCAATTTTAACTGCATTTCGCTCCCCACCTAAAAGGACACCAGTATTCATTATAGTGGCATAGCATTGTCTTGCATCCTCAACATGCTCCTTCGGAATTATTGCGATGGCTCCATTTTGCAAGGCTGTAACAATTACCGTTGTGGCCCGCAATACATCAATTACAGCAACATTTTTGCCCTTGATTATTTTGGGTTGAAGTTCTGCAGGTGAACCTACAATGTCTACTCTCATATTTTCTAATCAATGATTTTAAAGGTTCAAAGGTAGGTAAATTCCGGTTTTTGCCGATTTTGCGATTGAGTGCATTTTTTTTGCTGGAGAAGCAACAGCTGCATGCTCTATGGTTGATAAATTCGATGAAATTCTCAACAACAAGATAGTCAGTGGTCTCAAAATATATTGCAGAATTCTATCACATTAGGTCTTTTATTTTCAATGTTTTTTCAGGTAATTATTTTTAGGGCTATTATGGCTGTAAGCCAATGCTATAAAGCAACGGCCCAATATTTGTTTGAAAATATATTCTAAAAGATTTGGAGTGTAAGGTAAGAAGTACTACTTTTGCATCCGCTTTCGAACCGGTAACGACCGGTAAATGGCGGAAGCAGGGCGGGTAACCGCCCGAGGATCTTTGACCGGCTGTAGCGAGTTGACCCCTGTAAGGGGGGAGACTAAATAACAAGCAAGACGAAAGGAATAGCACAACAACAAGCAGGAAAAGAAAGCGCAAGCCGCGCGGGAGCGCGGCGACCGGAAGCTGGGAATACTAACTAATAGGAAAAGCTTTTCACAACGAAGAGTTTGATCCT
>DATKVT010000179.1 GCA_035529935.1 Williamwhitmania sp.
CCCTGCGTGCAAGGCAGGTGCTCTAGCCAGCTGAGCTAATTCCCCATGGTACGGAAGGTGGGACTCGAACCCACACGCCCTTGCGGGCACCAGATCCTAAGTCTGGCGCGTCTACCAATTCCGCCACATCCGCATTTGGTCTCGATGGAGAGACTCGAACTCTCACGTCCTTTCGGACACTAGATCCTTAGTCTAGCGCGTCTACCAATTCCGCCACATCGAGAAGAAACTAAAATCAATATGTGAATTCCTCATCACTCCAACCGTCGGACTGCTATTGAAATTAGTTTTGGTACACCCTGACGGATTCGAACCGCCGTTATACTATTCGCCTCTTGCTTGTAAGGCAAGCGCTCTTGACCAACTGAGCTAAGGGTGCTTGGCTAATATATTATCTATTATGGTCGAATTCGACCACTTTTGGTAATATATTATCTATTGTGATGGGTTTCTCACGCAAAAAGTACCAAATCCAAGGTTAATGCGTGAGAAACCCATCATTGTAGCCCGTGCGAGAATCGAACTCGCGTTACCAGGATGAAAACCTGGCGTCCTAACCACTAGACGAACGGGCCATTTGTGCCGTGCCATTTCACACCATCCCCTATGATCAATTACCATCAAGGAGCAGGAATCGAACCTGTCAAGAATTATTGGCCAATAATTGTACTGCCTAGGGGATTCGAACCCCTGAATCACTGGGAACCAGATTGAAGGTCTGGCCGCGTTGACCGCTTGCATAAGGCAGCATAAGGTAAATCTCAGGGGTCTCTAACCCTCACCAACCGACATGCGCGTCGGTCATGCTCTCACTAATATCGTCTTTTTACGTGATACTACGTATTATCACGGATTAAGGTGATACTTCGTATAGTAATCTCCAGGTCATGACTCCCTTTGATCCTAACTCAATTACACTATGAGATCTGCGGTCCCAATGGGATTCGAACCCACCTGTCCATTTCTGGTTCCGGAGTGACAGTCCGGCGGCCACGCCTAGCAGCCCCTGAGACCAATAACCCCAAAGGGGTATTGCAGTGATGACGGGACTCGAACCCGCGACCTCCGCCGTGACAGGGCGGCATTCTAACCAACTGAACTACCGAACCGGATTTTGAGAACTTTTCTAAACCGAAACGCGTGGAATGCCTTACCGATTTAGCGTTGCAAAGATAGCTACTGTTTTTATTTCTGCAATAGCTGCATCTAAAAAATTTAACAAACCTGATATTTATTACAAAAGAGAACAATCAATTATACTTTTCGAACAAACATGTAAAAAAGTCTAATTTGTGTGCGAAATGCAAAAAAACCATGCTATTTTTGCACCACAAAAAATTACTCATACTTACAAACTTGTTGTAAATTGGTTAGTTTCTAACTACTATTAATGCTGGTGACAATGATTAGAAGTAAATTATGGGTCCTCACTACGTCGTTCATTTTGGTGTCAATGGTTGTAACGCAGCAATCAGTGGCACAAGAACAAGCTAAGGACACATTAAAACTTTCCTTTGGCGAGGCCATATTGCAAATGCAATCGGCCAACCAACTTATTCAAGCTGCCGATCAGGAGGTTAAGCAAAAGCAATATGAAAAGCAGGCAGCATGGGGGCTCTATATGCCAAAGGTTGAAATTACGGGAGCCTATACCCTACTCAATGATGACATTGGTTTAGATTTAAAGGAAACAAAACAGAACCTGCAGTCTGGGATTACCGACTTCTTTTCAACAATTCCACCTTCGGCAATAGGAGTCTTGCCACAGCCTTGGCCAACAATCATGTCTCAAATGCCCACACAGCTTGCCGGTGCCTTAAGCGCAATTCCCGACAAGTACGTTATCCAGCAAAAGCAGTTTGGAATGATTGCTGCCGGAGCCACGCTACCTATTTATGCTGGAGGAAAAATTCGAACGGCCAACAAGGCAGCCGAGGTTAAAGTTAATCAGGCAAAGGAAAAGGCAAGCGAACAGTCTGCCTCCTTAATTACTGAACTCACAACACGCTACTTTGGTCTTTGCCTTGCCGAAGACGTAATTGCTGTAAGACAGGAGGTGCTAGAAGGTATGAACCAGCACGTTCAGCAAGCGGAGAGTTTGGTTAAGAATGGAATGATTGCCGATGCCGAAAAGCTGCATGCCCAAGTTTATCAGGCCGAAGCATACAGAGCCCTGCAGGGATCCCAACGCGATGCCGATGTGGTGAGAGCTGCACTTGAAAGTACACTTGGAGCAACGGGACCAGTTGTGACCTCCTCCCCACTATTTTTGCCAACAAGCATTCAGGACTTGGATTACTTTAAGAAGCAAGCCTTGCAAAATAACTCTAAGCTGCGACAAGTGGCGGTTAATAAGCAGCTTGCCGACCTTAACCTTAAAGGTGAACTGGCCAACTACCTTCCCACCATTGCCCTTACAGGTACTAAGGATCTCTACAACAAAGATGTGACGAATCTTGTACCAGATTGGTTTGTGGCTGTTGGCGTGAAATACACACTTTTTGATGGATTAGCACGAACACGAAAGGTCCAGGCTGCTAAAAGTATCCAAAGGAGGGTTGTTGATATCCAAGAAAAAGCAGAAAATGATGTTCAAGTATTGATAACCAACCTTTACAGCCAACTACTGAAAACTAACGAACAGTTAGTTTCCATTGAAACAAGCCTGAAATTTTCGGAAGAATACTTACGAGTTCGCGAAAAGTCGTTCGGCGAAGGATATGCCACCTCCCTAGATGTAGTAGATGCCCAGCTTAACCTTTCGAAGGTAAAAATAGACCGGCTCAACTTAATTTACACCTACGACATTACCCTTGCTCAGCTGCTTGAGGCCAGCGGATTAAGTCAACAAATTCAAACATATCAAACCAACGCAATTCAGGAGCGCTATGAAAAAAAATAAGAGAAACCTGCTCGTCATTGCCGGTATTGTGGCCGGGATAATCATACTTACCATTGCAGGATGGATTTTGCTCAAGCCAGTTCCTCTTATGGTTCAGGGTGAGGTGGATGCCACGGAAATTAAGGTGGCATCGAAAATACCCGGCCGTATAGCTGAAATTTTGGTGAAGGAGGGACAAGCCGTAAGAAAAGGGGATACGCTAATTATCATCAACAGCCCCGAAATTAGGGCCAAAATGGAGCAGGCTCGCGCTGCCCAAAAGGCCGCAGGAGCTCAACGCGATAAAGCCGATAAAGGAGCTCGTCCTCAGGAAGTAGAAGCAGCATTTAACATGTGGCAGAAGGCTAAAGCAGGCTCAGAACTTGCAAGTAAAACATACCAGCGAGTAAAAAATCTATACAACGATGGTGTAGTGCCGCTTCAAAAACTAGATGAGGCTGAGGCAAATATGAAAGCTTCAAAAACTACAGAAGAGGCAGCAAAAGAGCAGTATCAAATGGCCCAAGAGGGTGCTCGAAAAGAGGACAAAAGCGCTGCTACGGCCCTTTGGGAACAGGCCTCAGGCGTGGTATCGGAAGTGCAGGCATACTTGGATGCAACGGTTATTAAAGCTCCAGCAAATGGCGAGGTTGTAACCATTATTTCGGAAGATGGAGAGCTGGTGGGCACAGGATTCCCAATAATAACCCTCGTTGACTTATCGGATGAATGGGTAACCTTTAACCTCCGCGAAGACCTTATGCCTAAAGTTAAAATGGGGATGGAGATTTCAGCAATTGTTCCTGCCCTTGGAAACAAGGTGATACAAATTAAGGTGAACTATATTACTGCACTGGGCGAGTTTGCCACCTGGCATGCCACAAAAACCTCAGGCGATTTCGACCAAAAAACTTTTGAGGTTCGCGCAGTTCCCAACGAGAAGGTTGATGGTTTACGCCCAGGAATGAGCGTGCTGGTAAATTGGGATAAGCTACCTGTTCAGAACAAGTAGAAAATGGTGGACAACAGAATATTGCGGATTGCCCGGAGAGAGGTTAAGCGAATGGTTTCGCGCAGAATATACGTTTTTACAACCCTTATTTTGCCGCTTTTCACCTTCATTCTCTTCATTTCACTTTTTCACTCAGGGGTAGCACATAAACTCCCAGTTGCCTTAGTGGATAACGACAATTCTCAGTTGTCGCACAGGGTGGCAAGGATGATAGCAGCAACTCCTTCTGTCGATTTTGCCTACCGGGTCGAAAGCCTTGACGAAGCAGAGGTGCTAATTCAGAAATGGAAATGCTACGCCGCAGTTTATATTCCTGATGATTTTGAGAAAAACACCTTAAGAGGAGAAGCGCCAGGGGTTGTGCTATACTACAACAACATTAACCTTGCTGCCAGCAGCGCAATTTCGCGAGATGTTAGAACTGCAGTAGGAACCTTGAGTGGACAACTCAAGGTGGCAACCAAGATGCAAAAGGGCGAAATGCTCGATCAAGCAAAGGAAAGCTCATTTCCTGTTTCGGTTGACGCCCACGTTTTGTATAACCCGTATGTAAGTTACAACTACTTTATTACCACCTCCATGCTTCCCATAATGTTGCAAATGTTTGTGCTGCTTATGAGTATTTATGCCATTGGAGTGGAGCTTAAGGAACATACTGCCGGTGAGTGGTTGGAGGCGGCCGGAGGAAAAGCATGGATAGCAGTAACGGGTAAGCTTTTGCCCTATACCGTTATTTATACTGCCGTTGCATTGTTTATGAATATGCTAATTTTCAAGTATCTACAAGTACCACTCAAGGGTGGCATTGCTGTGCTAGTTGTTGTAACCATAATGTATGTATTAGCCTATCAAGCTGTGGGAATTCTTTTTATAAGCTTACGGGCAAACATGCGAGAGTCACTCAGCTTTGGTATGGCCTACTCTTCCCTTGCATTTTCCTTGTCTGGATTGGCATTTCCCATAATGGCAATGCCAATTGCTGGGCAAGTATTTGCATACCTCTTCCCTTACACCCACTACAACCGCCTGTTTATCGATCAGGCCATGAAAGGGATGCCGCTCTACTACTCGGCAACCAGCCTGTTAGCATTAGCGCTATTTATTGCGATACCAGCGTTGTCCATTTTTAGGCTTAAAAAGGCGATGCGAAACGAGAAAATGTGGGGAAAACTTTAAGAAACGATGAGAAGACTTCACAAAATATTAAAGGGTTTTGACCACCTAACGTTTTTTTTCAAGGAAGAATTCCGTAACATCTTTTCTGACCCAGGGGTAATCCTAATTTTTATTATTGCAGTCATTGTCTATCCAATTGTTTATGGCATAGTATATTCAGGAGAAGTTCTAAAAGAGGTTCCGATTGCCCTAGTCGACCAAAGTAGAAGCCCCGAAAGTCGCCAATTGGGTAGGATGATTGATGCCTCAGAATTTGTTAAGATAACGCTGGAGCCAAACAGTTTGGTAAGCGGAACAGATGCATTCTACTGTGGTGATGTCCACGGAGTAGTTGTAATACCGGAAGATTTTGCAAAAAACGTACTTTCAGGCAAGCAAGCTCATGTGCTAGTGTACTGCGATGCCACCTATTTTCTCTTCTACAAACAGGTGTTCAAGGGAACGTCGTACGCCATTGGAACCTACTCAGCAGGCATTGAAATAAGGAAAATGGAAGCAAGAGGAATTCCTCAAGAGGAGGCTCTAAAAATGCGAGATCCAGTTCCTGTTATTTCCAACGCGCTTTACAATCCTTCGGAAGGATACGCCAGTTACGTGATGTTGGGCGTTTTAGTGCTCGTGCTACAGCAGACCTTACTAATTGGAATTGGTATGCTTGGTGGAACAAATAGGGAGCGTAAACGCTTTCATTTTCTGCTTCCAGTGGGGCAAAAAAGAGGTGGCACAATTCCTATCGTACTTGGCAAGAGTGCGGCCTATCTAACCATATACATGGTTAATGCCATATATGTACTTGGGATAATTACGAAGATTTTCAACTATCCCCACCAGGGTGAATTCTTTAGCGTTGCGCTCTTCACCGTGCCATTGCTGTTGTCAGTGATTTTTTTAGCGATTGGACTCTCCTCCATATTTAAAAACAGGGAGCACTCCATGCTTGTGCTTGTATTTACCTCAATCCCATTCATCTTCTTTAGCGGTATTTCTTGGCCTTACGAGGCCATTCCGAACTGGATAAAAGTTATTGCACAGCTAATTCCAAGTACACCCGGCATTAGAGGGATCCTGAAAATGGACCTAATGGGAGCTCCATTTGCCGATGTTCTTGGCGATTGGCTCCATCTTTGGGCGTTAACTCTTGCCTACTTTGTATTTGCCTGCATAATGTTAAAACAGTACCTCAAGCGAAGAGCAAAAGAACTATTGGAGACCTAATTACCTGGGGGGAACAGATAAAACGTTGATAGGCCGAACCATTTTGGTAAGGCCTATCTTGTATAATAACCTATAATATAGGTGCAATAAATATCCGAAGTGTAGGCATTGAAGGAGCCCAATGCCCCACCAATGTTATTAGTAACGGAGTTACTAAGCGTATCCCTTTTTTAAGTTTCAGAGGAAGTTAGAAAAAGATTTTAGCGAAGAAATTTTTTTTCAATTAGAGCAAAAAACTCCTCCTTCACAGCATCAGAGATAGGTATGTATGTTTTGCCAAACACAATCCTACTTCGCTCTATGGTTACAATTTTATCGATGTTTACAATGAAAGATCGGTGAACTCGATAAAACTTTTCTTTAGGTAACTTCTCCTCCAAACTCTTTAAGCTGATCTGAGAAACTACAGGTTTGCTGCTACTAACCAAAAAAATCTGAACATAATCCTTTAAACCCTCAACATACTGAATATCTTCAAGATCTACTCGTACTAAACGATATTCGGACTTCACTAACAGTGATTTTGGCGTTTCCACCACCACTTGTTCGTTTCCCCGCTCCACCATGCTAAACCAGGTAAGTGCCTTATTTGCCGCCTTCAAGAATTCCTCGTAGTTGAATGGCTTTACAAGGTAATCGAGGGCATCAACGCGGAATCCCTCTAAGGCATACTGACCGTAGGCTGTAGTGAAAATAACCCGTGGCCCATTTTGTATGGCCCGAGAAAACTCAAGCCCGGTAAGTCCGGGCATTTGAATATCCAAAAATAGCAAGTCAACACTGTCGCGATTCATTACCTCCATGGCTTGAAATGGGGAGCTACAACGCCCCACCAACTC
>DATKVT010000180.1 GCA_035529935.1 Williamwhitmania sp.
CTCAGTTTGAAACATATTCCTTGGACTCCTTTGAAATACTCGGTAGCCTGTTTGGCATGGTTGAACAGCTTTACCATGAAAAGGAGATCGCTCAACTGGAGAAACTCCTGCATCCAGCATTGCAGGAATACCTTCGTAGCATTGCCTGGGTTGATGCAGTTGAGGAGGTAAGGGCCAATTCCTCTAAGGTGGAGAACTTTGTAAAGCGATTCTATTTGTGGTTCAACGCATTTAGGGTGCTTAAATTTCTAAACTTTTCCCACACGGGTTGGTTTGAGAAAAAACCGATAGCGGAAGAGGCCGCAAAGTTGCTGACGCAAATGGGCCATCCTGTGGTTGGAGACGATGCTGTTAAAGTGCTTGAGGAATATCGAAAGCTTGATAGGAAGGTGTGGGATAATTCGAACTCTATTCAATAATAAAAATATCCTCATTTGATTTTTTCATGAGGTATTGTTCACGAGCGAATTTTTCCAGATTGTTGCTGTTAGTTCTAAGTTCCTTTATTTTTTCTCTGTCACTGGCAATTTTCTCTTCGTAATACTCTTTTTCCTTATTGCGCGAATGGATTTTGGACATTTCGCCAAAAAGGTCAATGAGGTTATTCTTATCAAAAAAGGTGAGCCAAAGAAGAAAAATCATCCCAGTAAGGAAAAATTTATTCTTCAGCAAGTTAGGGGCTTTATGCGCCTTTATCCAATTAATGATGTTTTCCCAGTTCATGGGGTAAAGTTATAAAAAAATCAACCTCCGCTAATCAAATGAATAACCTTTACATCGTCGTTGGCATGTACATTGGTTGTGGCGTAGTTGTCTCTTTTTACCACAGTGCCATTTATTTTTATGATCAGCATCTTGAATGTAAAGTTTTTTATAATCAGCAATTCCTGAATGGTGACACTCTCCTTGCCATCGATTTCTTCGGGTCGGTTATTTAGGGTTATCTTCATTGTTGAATTTTTTCAGCAACAGTTCAAGAACAGTGTTGGCTTCCATGCAGGCAACAATTCCTACCCTTGGTCCAAGTGGCGGGTTCGTCACCGAAACTTCTGCAGTTCCATCTCCACAAATATATAAATTGTCGAAGCATTCTACTCGGAGGCTGTTGGAGTTGCCCCAGCCAGCCATTCCCGAACCTGCAACAATTGGCTTATCAGGAAATAGCATAGAGACCTGCTCAATGAGCATCTGCTTCATTTCTGCGCTATCGAAGGCCTCCACTATTACATCGCATTCTGCAAAAAGATGACCAATGTTCTCGCTACACACCATTGCCTGATATGTCGTAACCTGAATTTCAGGATTTGCTCGATGAATATTCACTTTTAACGCTTGTACCTTGGGTTGTCCTATTTGGTCGATAAAGTAGTATTGCCGGTTGAGGTTTCCAGGCGTTACCAGATCGAAATCAACGATGATTAGGCGACCAACACCAGTTCTAGCCAGAGCCATTGCGCAGTTGCTTCCCAACCCTCCGGCTCCGGCAATGCCAACGGTTTTGTTCTTCAAAAAGTCTGCTAGGGTTTCAAATGTAGGCATACGCTAGAGTGTTGGTTGAAAATAAACTTTTTTCAGATAGGGGCGAAACTGTTTTGTTCCACCTCCGTTGCTAACAATTTCGAAGAGTTTATTTTTATCTGTTACTATCGAGCCAAATAAGATATTCGCGCCAGTAATTCTTATTAGTTGCGGACATAAAGGGGTAGATGGCCCTAGCATCATAATTTTGGTAATGTCTCCTTTTGCGGTAACAATTTTTGAGAGAGTTTGGTTTGCTAACGACGTTGACGATACAATTACCACATCGGCATGGTGAATGGCTTCATACTCCGATTCAAGGGGAGCGATGCTCGGTGATTGCTTGTTCAAATCAAAAATAGTGAGAGGTATATTCGCCCTGTGAAACTTTGCCGCCAGCGATTCAAAGAAACCTACCATGACGATGTTGGGATACGCTTTGAAATTAATCTGATCAAAAATGTCTTTTTCCGCAGGGTAGCTGTTTTGGTTGTTTACATAAGCGTTTATCCAAGCGTTCACGGCAACCCTTTGATGGTAATGACCAAAATGTGGGTTCATTAACTCGCTTATTTCAACAGTTTTATGCTCTCCTAAGTTGGCGGCTAAGCCCACATTACCTAAACTGTTTTCAACCGCAAAGTATTTTGCACCACAAACAATTCTACTTGGTGGTGGAAGTTCAGCTTTGTAGTAATCGTATATATCTTTTAGAATATCCATCAATAGGTAAAATAATCTATGCGTAAAGTCGGCAAAGTGCTGATTTTTGCCCTGATTAACTTAGTAATTACTGTGTAACAAGCTGTAAAACAATTGCAATCAATGTTGTAATGCCCGTTTATTTAAATCGAAGTTAATACTATTTCTACAAATTGATCTCTGAAATCGTGTCTCCCTTGTAACTGCTTGGATATGCAATAAATTGCCAGTTGACAATAGTCATTGTATTATGTCGACCACTTGCCGTATTTTTAGATTTTGAAAAATGTGTCTCAATTTGCTCGATAAACTAAAAATACCAACTATATGAACATAGCCGAAATGAAGGCCCAGCATAAGTTGCTCGCCAGTTGGAAGTATGATTGGAAGCCCTTGCACAGGGGTTACACCGACAAAACTTTATACATTAACCTTTCCAAGAATGAGGTCAAGGAAAAGGCTGTTCCTGCTCAAATGAAAGAGAAATTTATTGGGGGTAAGGGATACGATCTTCGTCTGCTGTGGGATGCAACCAAGCCGGAAACAAAGTGGAACGATCCTGAAAACGAGATCGTCATCTCTTCTGGTCCCATTGGCGGTATTACGCAGTACTCCGGAACAGGTAAGTCCATTGTGGTTTCCATATCACCTCAAACCGACATTGTAATTGATAGCAATGTGGGTGGATTCTTTGGCCCATTCCTGAAATTTTCAGGGTTTGATGCAATCGAACTTCAGGGAAAAGCACAGCGTGACGTGATTATTTACATCGATGGTGTCGATCATAAGGTGGAGATTTACGATGCACCTGCTGAGCCCATCGATAGCCATGTGCTGGGTGAAGTGCTGAGCGATATGTTTGCCAAAGATGACTCAGAAAAGAAGAATATAGGAATTGTTTCCACAGGGGTTGCCGCCGACCATTCCCTTATGGGTATGCTCAACTTCACCTTCTACGACAACAAGCGTAAGTGCATTCGCCTTAAACAAGCTGGTCGTGGTGGTATCGGAACCGTTTTCAGAAATAAGCACATAAAGGCAATTGTTTGTAAGATTCCAGGAGTGAAGGGTAACCTCAATAATGTTGTTGATTTGGAGGCTATTTCTGAACGTGGCCGTCGATTCAATAAGGAGATGCGTGATCTTGACGACAAGCAGTGCGAGATGCGAGCTAAAGGAACCGCTCACCTTGTTGAGATAATGAACGATTACGATTTACTACCAACCCATAACTTTCAGTATGGTTCCCACACCGAATCTCCCAAAATTAATTCTACGGTTTGGAAGAGCTACTTTACGCAAGGAGTGCCAGATGGTTGCTGGATTGGTTGCAACATGGCCTGCGCAAAGGGCGTAGATAAGTTTCGACTAAAAACTGGACCCTATGCTGGACAGGAGGTTATTGTAGATGGCCCTGAATATGAGACAGCTGCCGGACTTGGTTCCAACTGTGGAATTTTTGACCCAGAATATGTTATTGAGGTTAACTTCTATTGCGATACCTACGGAATTTGCACCATTTCATGGGGAACCACCATGGCCTTTTTGATGGAGTGCTACCAGCGTGGTATACTAAATAAGGAGCGTACTGGTGGTATTGAGCTTACCTGGGGAAATACAGCTGCCGCTTATGAAGTTATTCATCAATTGGCACGTAACGAAGGTTTTGGTAAGTTGGCGGGGATGGGTATTCGTAAGCTGAAAAAATACTTTGTGGAGCATTTTGGCGCTGACGAAAAGTTGTTGAACGACATTGGAATGGAGAATAAGGGTCTTGAATACAGCCAGTATGTGTCCAAAGAGTCGTTGGCACAACAGGGTGGTTATGCAATGACCAACAAGGGGCCTCAGCACGATGAGGCTTGGCTTATTTTCATGGATATGGTGAATAACCAAATTCCAACATTTGAGGCTAAAGCAGAGGCGCTACATTACTTCCCAATGTTCCGTACTTGGTTTGGGTTGCAAGGTTTATGTAAGCTACCATGGAACGATGTGGAACAAGAGAATAATCATACAACTAAGGAGCCAGCAAAAGTTCCAGAGCACGTTGAAAACTACATCACCATTTTCAATGCTGTTACCGGAGGCAACATCGACAATAAGGAGCTGATTCGTCAGAGCGAGCGAGTGTATAACTTCCAGCGAATCTTCAATATTCGCCGTGGATATGGCCTGCGTAAACATGATGCACAGCCATATCGTGCTGCTGGACCAGTTTCGAAGGAGGAGTATGAAAGCCGCGCCGAGCGATACGACAAGCAGCTGAAGGAGGCGCTAAACCTTGATCCTGAGAAGATGTCGCTGGACGAAAAGATTCATGCCATGCGTAAATATCGGGAAGACAGGTACGAAAAGTTGCTTGACGCTGTTTACCTGCGCAGGGGTTGGACCAGCAACGGCGTTCCTAAAATTGAGCATTTAAAGAATTTGGGAATGGACTTGCCCGAACTGATAGCGGTTGTAAAACCCCTACAGTAGATATTTACCTTTTAACTTAAAGGAGTGGCCACACTGTTGGCCGCTCCTTATTGTTTTAATATTACCATCCTGCAAAAATGCGCACTAGAAATCCATGGTGCCAGTAGAAAAGGCTAGGGTCGAACCCTAGGTCGGTGCTCGTTACAGCTGCGCCGCTAAAGTTAGCTACCATTGCGCCTCCAAAGTCGTACCCAGCAGCCGCTATAATGATGCCTTTGCCCATGCGGTGGGAGTATTTAATTCCAGCAGAGAGGTTATATTCTACTAGGGCTGAGAAGAGTGAAGATGTAACAGCTGTTCTTCCTGGATTTACCAGTTCTGCTCTTTCCACTGCCTCTTTTGTCATGTAGCACATTCCTAATCCTATCTTGTCTTGTGTTGCAGCAAATGCACCAAATCCACCTCTGAAGGAACCTGGATTCATTGCTTCACTGGTTATCAAGTCAAAACCAAACATAAAAGAGTAGGCCTTAATGGTGTAGAGCGAATCGAAAACGGCATTCCCATATTTCTGATTTTCTTTACCTCCACTGGTAATTAAGGTGTTTACCTGTATGGGGAGTTTGAGCGATGTGTATCCAATACCGTAATACTGTATACCCGATTTTTCCTTTTTCGGAAGGAGTAGGAGGTCGATGTTGGTATATCTGTTATTGAACGGGAACTCTGTTATTGCACCATCGATAGGCGTTCCAGTCCAGGTTGCCGTTCCCTTCATAAGACCAGTTTGAATTCGAAGCATAATTCGCTTAATGCCGATGTAACCTGCGAATCGATAAGCTTTACCTACGAGATTGTTTTCAAACTCGGCGTTTACCCCTAGCTTTAATGGAAATTTCTTTATGCTGTAGTTTGCCTCATAGGTGGTTAATGCTGTAGCCGAAAATTTGTATTTCAGCCACTGCTCTTGGCCAATAATACTGCTTACTCCCCAATTGTTCGAGGGAACGTAGGAGATACCTACCATGCGCAAGAGTTTCTGAGAATCTGCGTTGTTGGAGCTTGTGTCTTGCGCTACAGCAAAATTGAGATACAGGGATAGGACGGTGAATAGTGCAATTGCTTTTTTCATAGCGGAAAATTATTGTCTACGAAAATTACAACAAGGTTGGACAGTAACCGTAGTTTTTGTCATTTTTTTTTGAAATAACTGTTGGTTATTCTTTTGAAAATAATAAAAAAGCCCGACAGGTTATTATCCTATCGGGCTTTTAACAAGTGTTCTCCTGTTTTTATATATCAAACTTTATACCCTGGGCAAGGTGCGCAGTTGTTCCGTAGTTAATGTTGTTGGTTTGGCGACGCATATATACTTTCCATGCATCGGAGCCAGACTCTCTGCCACCTCCTGTTTCCTTTTCGCCACCAAATGCCCCGCCAATCTCAGCACCGGAGGTTCCGGTGTTCACATTGGCAATACCACAATCGGAACCAGATTCAGATAGGAATTTCTCCGATTCTATTAGGTTCTGGGTATATATGGCCGATGATAATCCTTGTGGTACGCCATTATTAAGCGCAATAGCCTCCTCAATGGTATCGTACTTTATTAGGTAGAGGATTGGTGCAAAGGTCTCTTCCTGAACAATATGAAAGTTGTTCTTTGCCTCTACAATTGCTGGAACCACGTAGTTGCCACTTTCGAATCCTTTACCCTGCAGCACCTCACCACCAAAGACAACCTTGCCGCCTTCTTGCTTTGCCTCCTCAATGGCGTTGGTGAAAGCCATCACCGAATGTTTGTCGATGAGTGGACCAACGAGCGTTTCTGGTTCTAGCGGGTCACCAATTCTTTTGGCAACTTGGGTGTAGGCGTTTACTAGCCTTTTCTTTACATCCTCGTATATGCTGCTGTGCACAATTGCTCTGCGGGTAGATGTGCAGCGCTGCCCAGCAGTGCCCACTGCTCCAAACACAATGGATGGGATGGCTTGTTTTAGGTCGGCAGTTGGGGTTACGATGGCAGCATTGTTTCCGCCAAGTTCAAGAATGGTTTTGCCGAGCCTTTTGCCAACAATTTCGGCCGTTCTTTTTCCTACTGAAGTAGACCCAGTTATGGAGATAAGAGGTATTCGCTTATCTGCCAAAAAGTTGTCGCCCATCACAGAACTCTTGGCAATAACCAAGTTGAAAACTCCTTCTGGAACATCGTTCTGGAGAAGAACCTCCTTAATGGTATTTTGAACGGCAATGGCAGTAAGCGGCGTTTTGGAACTTGGCTTCCAAATGACTACGTCGCCAGCAATGGCTGCGAGCATGCTGTTCCAAGCCCAAACGGCAATTGGGAAGTTGAAGGAGGTCACCAATCCCAAAATTCCGAGTG
>DATKVT010000181.1 GCA_035529935.1 Williamwhitmania sp.
CAATCCGCGGTGGGCCTCAATGGTATCCTTCCCTGTAGAAGGACACATCATGGTCTTACCCGTGCGTAATGCCTCCATGGCCTTGTTGGAAGCATTCTTTAACGGTGGCATGCCGTGGTGGTATTTGAAGGCATCTTTGAGGTCAACCTCTTTGCCCGTTGGCCACATGGAAAGCACCTCGTGTCGTTGCTTGTAGAAGTAGTCGTTACTCCATCTCTTATTGCTTACATTCATGGGGTCTGGTTTAAGCTGAGGGTTGTTTATCCATGGTTTCCTGACGGATGTTTAGGTCGGTCATTAGGTGTTCAATGGCATCTTTGGGCAGAATGAACGGTTTGTGAACGCGGTCGAACCCCATCTGCTTAAATCGTTTCTCCGTGGTTTTCCAAGGCTCTTCTTGAATCACCAGCTGACCTCCAAGGCAGAGGTGAATTTTTCCGATGTTGGCCTGCTCACAACGCTGGCGGAATCCGTCAACCAAAATTTCAGCATGTCCCCCAAGAGAGGATACCAGAATGGCATCGGCCTTATGCTCAATGGCAGCTCGAATAAAATCGTCCTGGGAGTTGTGAATACCAAGAGAGTATACGGTAAATCCGGTACTTCTTAGTGCATGCTCCATTATGCGAATGCCAGTTACATGAACGTCTTCACCAATAACACCGGTTATTAGCGAGTATTCATTTATTTTTCGACTCATGGCAACAAGATATTATGGTTAGTAAAGGCTTGCGAACTTAGTAGGATCGCCGCAGTAGAAATCGAGGTAGCGAAGCATGGGATTACCGTTTTCGCCCACCTTTATCTTATAGTAGGCAATGGCATCCATGTCGGTGATGAGCATTCCCTCTGGCTTGGCATACTTCTTAATTTGAAGTTTGGCCGTGCATGTCAACTGCTCCGGATCAATGCTGTATTCCAGTGGTATGAAGTCTTCCACAATGCGTAGATGGCCCTTTACGAGAAAGTCAAGCCAGATTTTTTTAGACTCCAGCCGAAGGGGGTAATCCTGCCCCTTTAGCTGCATGTAGGCTACCGATACAAATTCGTCGGCATAGTATGCGTCCATGCGGTGCATGGTCTCCTCGTTTTGGCCGTAGCGGTTGTAGGCGTCGAAATACGACTCCATAAACGTGCACAGCTCTTGATATGTTGGTTTCATGGCTATTATGGTTTTGGTTTTAGGCCCCCGAAGATATATTCAGTATCTCTCCAGTTATTGCCGAAGCGCCTTCTGTAACTAGAAATGCAACTGTGGCTGCAATATTTTCAGGGGTTGCTAGCTGGTTGGTAAGCGATCCTTTGGTTAACTCTTTACGCATCTGCTCCACTGAGATTCCTGCCTTGGCAGCCATTCCAGGAAGCCGTTCATTGAGAATTCTGTCGGTTAAAATGAGCCCCGGTGCAATGGCGTTAACGGTAATACCCATAGGTCCTACCTCTTTTGCCAATGTTTGGGTGAATGCATTTAACGCGGCTTTGGTCATGTTGTACACTGCAGAGTTGGCAGGGGTGAGGCGGTAGGCTATGGAGGAGATATTGATTACTCTGCCCCAATGCTGCTGCTCCATCGCTGGAATAAGCCGTTGGCAGAGCAGAAATATACTATCTACGTTAACCTTGAATGTTGAAGCAATTGATTCAACTGGGGTTTGTAGTATGGGGCCCATTGGGCCAGATATTCCTGCGTTGTTTACAAGTATGTCGAGCCTGTCGTAGTGCTTCATGAAAAGGTCGCAGAAGCTGTTGACCTCATCATTGCTTGCCAAGTCAACCTTGAAAAATTGGGCTTTTCCACCTGATTGTTCTATGCTCCGAACAACTTCATCTCCCAGCTCCTCGTTCCGTCCTGTGATTACTACCTTAATGCCTTGCTCTGCGAGTTTTATAGCAATGCTTTTACCGATACCTTTTGTGCTACCGGTAACTATGGCTACCTGTTCCATCATCTGTCTTGGTTTTTTCCATGCATTCGTACCACAGGCCAGGCATAGCCTTCATCTGGAAAAAGAATATTCGTCCATGTCGGCCTTCCTTGATTGGTTGAACCGTACAAAATGATGGTGTCTGGCTAATATCTATGTGAAAGGCTTCGAGGTTATCTACCTCAAAAGCAAGGTGATGAAGTCCATTTTCTACATTTGCGATAGGGCAGTTCTGGTCCATTGGCTGTAGCAACTCCACCAACGTGTTGCTCAAATTAATGAAGCCAATTTGCATCCCTACCTCTGGATAGTAGGCAGTTGGTTCAGCCTCAAAACCTCCCGTGCTGCATAGCAGCCGGGAAGTTTGTTGGATGTTGTCTACCTTTACCCCAATGTGGTGTAAATGCAGCGCCATGGATTAAGCAGTTTGGAAATGCTTCTTTTCTGACTTTGTGTAGCTGATGCCCTCGTTGTATCGTTTGATATTCTCTATCAACTTTACAGAAACCTTTTGCATAAGGGCGATATGATTTTCTCCAACGCCAGAGGAGGCCATAAGCACGTTATCGCCAGCTTTGATTAGATTACGCTCTAGGGCAACTAGCAGGTTTGTTGGCGACGATGCGCAGGCAATATTCCCGTAAAGCTCATAGGTTTCAACGAACTTAGTCTCCGGCAGACCAATGGCTTCGCGCCAAGCATTTGGTGCCCATTTTACAGGTTGGTGAAAGGCCGCAAAGTCTATATCTTTGCCAAATAGGTTCTGTTTCTCCAAAGCAGCAGTAACAACCTGGAGCATATCTTCCTGGGCAGTGGCTCCAATTTGGCGGGTCAACTCCGCATTGAGGAAGGTTACGCATTCCTGCTCATGGCTAGGACCCTGACTGGTTCCTTTGAAGAGGAGCGGCTGCCTGCTCTTAAATACGATGGCTTCATGCCTAGCACCGTTGCTGATGGAGGCGGAGCTAATGTATCCATGACCAGCTTCAACCTTTGATACTATCCCTGCCACGGCAGCATCGCCTGTGCATACAGAGTAGTAGGTTGACTTGTCGTTGATAATGGAATCGAGCGAGCTGGCCACAATTAGCACGTTCTTTTTAACACCAGAGTTAACCAGTGCCATGGCTGTTTCCGTCATGGTGATGAAGGAGGAGCAGCAGGTGTCCATGTTGTAGGCTCCGGCATTGGGCAGCATTAGCTTATGCTGAACGAGGGAGGCGTTGAGTGGAACATGTCGGTCGGGTACGAGTGATGATACAAGCACTAGGTCGATATCCTCCTTTGCTAAGCCCGAGCTGAAGATGGCCATAGCACCAGCTATAGTTTCGGCATCGGAGGCGAGCATTGGATGGGGAAATGTGGACTCGCGAACAGATTGGGGATCCATGGGAACACGGCAACGGTACTTGCCACCCTGAAATGGATCTTTGCGTTTTTTCTCGGGCAAGGTTTGAAGCCAAGCTTCATACCAGGGTTGGTTAACCCAGCCCTCCTCGTTGGATTCGGACTTCCCGGGGTGTTTTCCAGTAGCCTCCATCTGTTGGATGTAGTCTGCTGGGAGGAGGGTATTTTCCTTTAAGTAGGCGGTAAAACCCTTAAGGGACTTTTTAGGAAAGGTCTTTCCAGGGTAGTATCCACCCATGCTGATAATTCCAGAGTTTGATTTCATCTCGTTTTGGTTTTGGTCTCAAATTCAAGATTTTGGCATATCTTAGTATTACAAAAATATACAGAAAATCAGTATATGCAACATAAAATACAGAAATAATGTATCTATGCGAGATGAATTACGAAGTAGATTTGTTTTACTTTTCAATTTAGTAGAAAATATAGGCCTTGTAAAATCGAGGGCTGAAGCGGCTTGTAGACTTAACTATCGTCCTCAGGCTTTTAATGAGGTATTGAAAGGAAGGACAAACGTAGGGATAGATTTAATACAAAAATTCTGTATTGAATTCGGTGCAAATCCAGAATATATTATTCTTGGTAGTGGCGATTATTTCAAAGAAAAGAATCAAAATCTTAATGTAAAATTAAAATCTAGTGGAAAAGTTAGGGGCAGTCGATCAAAAAGTGGAGGGAAAGTGGTTGAAGCTTCCGATTGTGAACGCTGCAATGACAAGAATCTGGTGATCGCTGCCATGGAGAAGACTATACTTGCTCAGGAAAATCAAATTGCAACGCTCCGGGAAATGGTTGACCTGCTGAAAAAGCAGATGTGAAAGTTGCTTTAACCATAGAAAAAGCCATTGGGTGGAAGAGACTCCCACACCAATGGCTTGAACTGTTTTGGAGATTCTATTCGTTCAACTTAAAGTAGGCTATTGCTTCTTCCAGTTGGGAAACTTTACTTGCCAACTCTTCTGCATTGGCAGAAACTGTTTCGGCTACGGCAGCATTCTGTTGGGTAACCTGGTTCAGCTGCTGTATGGAGCTATTTATCTGCTCAGCCCCGGTATTTTGCTCATAGCTTGAGGCGGCAATTTCTTGCACAAGGCTTGATGTGTTCTTTATATCTGGCAGAATAGCGGCGAGCATTTCTCCCGCGTTTTTCGTATCCTCCAGACTTCTCTTAGCTAGCGCTGCCACTTGGTTTGCTACAGTACGGCTACGCTCAGCAAGTTTACGTACTTCCGCAGCTACCACCGCAAAGCCACGTCCAGTTTCGCCAGCACGAGCCGCTTCTACGGCGGCATTTAGTGCCAAAATGTTAGTTTGGAAGGCAATTTCTGTAATGACAGCAATGCTTTCTGAGATTTCTTTAACAGAAGCCATGCTCTGCGATGCTGCAATCGAAACCTTATTCATACCCTCTTCCACCTTTTTGGCCATCTTTTCGGTATTGTGGGCGTTGTCGGTATTCTGCTGAATATTGGAGGTCATCTCCTCCATGGAGCTGGAAATTTCTTCGGTGCTCGATGCCTGCTCCGATGCACCCTGCGAAAGTTGCTGGGCAATGGAGGTTAGCTCTTGGCTGGCACTATTTATGGTCATCGTATTCTCTGAAATAACGCCAATCACCTCGCCTAACCGTTCTGCCATCTCGTTGAACGTGTTGGCCAGCTGTCCTATTTCGTCCTTCGACTTAATGGAAATGCGCTTTGAGAGGTCACCTTTGGCAATAAAGGTACTTGCACTGGTAAGCTCGATTAGTGGCTTAAAGGTACGCTTAACCACAATAATTACTATGATGATAAGCACAAGCACAACCAGCAATCCAATGGTTACCTGAATTTTAAGCTGATGCAGGGCATCCTGCATTATGGCAAGCACTGGACCGGTGATAAAGATTTGCCAGGGTTCGCTGGGGTTTCCAATCTTGAGTGGGGAGACAATGTAGCCATAGCGTCCATCGTCCCACATAATTTGCTTACCGCTTTTGAGGTAGTTCATGTGCAGCTCAAAGTCAGGAACCATCTCCTTTACGCTTTTGCCCACCATGGTCGATCGCTTTGAGTTGGCCACAACAACGCCGTTGTTGGCCACAACAGAAATTTCGCCAATGCCTCTAAAAACGTCTGCCCCCTCCATTATTTGCTGAATCTCCTGCAGGTTTAAATCGGCACTAACCACGCCCACGTTTTTGCCATTTCGAACAATGGGGGCGGCAATGCTCGTGCAAAGAATTCCATTTCTCATATGAGGATCGGAAACCATTATAATATTTGATTCCATTACCTTGCGTAAGAAATTCTGGTTGTCCTGAACGTCAACACCCTCGTATAGGCCTAACCCTTTCTGCGAATAAGATGGCATAAACTGGCCGCTGGAATTGCTACCGGCTCTACTTCTCCATTTAATATCCCTGCCGTCGAAACTGTTGGGTTCCCAGAAAGTGCTAAGGCTGTAGAGGTTGCTATTCTGGCTAAATGAATTTTGTAGGACTTGCATAACAAATTCCCGGTTTTCATTTCGCACCTGAAAAACTTCGGCAAGCATTTTAACCTGTTGCTCAGTTTTGTCAAATTCCAAAGCTATTTGGCTACTTTGGAGCTTGTTTACCTCCATTACATATTGTTTCACGTCATTACCCATGATGTTTAGGTTGGTGAAGGCCGTGAATCCAATAAGAACTAAAATTAGAACACTCGTGAGGCTGCCAATGGTCCAGGCAAACCTCCTGACAATTGATTTTTTCTTCATCTTGATTTGGTTTTGGTTAATTCTAAAAATATGATCGTTGTAATGCTACTTCTTGGCTTGGCTTGTTAGCGTGACAATTATTACTCCTTTCCTTTAGAAGGATTGTGTTTAACAATTTACCTAACTTTTTCCTGTTCCACCTTCAAATTAAATTGATCTAAGTTTTCTTACACTTAGCTTATTGTGCCCCTGAACGGTTTCTTTTCAGAGTCGCCTAAAAGTAGCAACTTTTCTGTATTGTCAAACTTAATTTAAGGTGATATTCATTACCAATTATCATCTTTTTTATGTGTTAAAAACAACCTAAATATGGCAATGGGTTGTTCAATTTGAGCCTATACAGTTACCGATATTCAAAAATAGTTTTTGGATGCATTTCCAACGAAAACCCTATATTGTTGCTTCGAATGTGAAAATCTTTTATAGCTTTAAGTTTGTAAGGAGGGTATTATCTTACCCATTGTGTAGTGTTCTGAAATATTGGATTAAAACCATACTAATGCATAAATTAACCGTAGCCGCTATGGCAATCTGGTTGCTTAGCGGCGTCACTTTTCGTGCTTCGGCACAGGATAAGCTTGAGGGAATTCTTCAAAATGAGCTGGGGAAGGTTTACGATGGACTTAAGCAGCAAACCCAGCCGCCTTACTTTATCGACTTTAGGGTAAACCAAATGAAGATGTGGATGCTGCAGTTCTCCTCGGGCAGCCTTACCGGCGATCAGAACGTGGCAACTCGGGTTCTTACCGTTGGAATGCGCGTAGGTAGCTACCAGCGCGACAATAGCCACTCCACCGGCGATGATGGCGAAAATTCATTTAGGCAGGGCTACTCTTTTCCGCAGCTCCTGCCCATTGAGGACGACTCGCTGGCCATCAGTCAGAGCGTTTGGCTTACGTCGGACCTTGCTTTTAAGCAGGCACGGCAATCGTTTAAGGGAATGGAAACCAAACCTACCGACGATAAGGAGGGGAGCAAGATAGCCGACTTTTCGCAGGCAAAACCGGTGCAATACTTTGAGCCTGATACCATGCCAGCACCATCTGCTGCTGAGCTCGACCGGTGGAAGGACGAATTGCGGACTCTTTCGGCATTTGTTGCCAAGGATACCAACGTGGTAAACAGCGAGGCGATTTTACTTATTATGAACGAACGAATCTATTACCTCAATACCGAGGGAGCGCGGGTTGTTCAAAATAGACCACGGCTCCAGCTGCAGCTCATGGCCACCGTGAGAACGGTTGGCGGAAACCTAGCCCCACTCTTTAAATCATACTACGCCACCAGCCTAAATGAATTTCCATCGAATGAGGTGCTTATGAAGGATGCTGCCGACTTGGCTAACCTGCTAAGCCAGCTGCGCACCGCACCACAGGCGGAACCCTATGCGGGGCCGGTAATGCTATCGCCGGAGGCGGCAGGAGTATTCTTCCACGAAATATTTGGACATAGGGTGGAGGGGCAGCGGCTCAACAATGAGAACGACGGTCAAACCTTCAAGGATAAGATCGGCAAAAAAGTTCTCTTTCCCGGATTAAGCGTGGTGTTCGACCCCACTGCAAGCACCCTCGATGGTGTAAAGCTATTTGGCAACTACAAGTACGACGACCAAGGCGTATTGGGCCAGCCGGTTACCGTTGTTGATAAGGGTGTGCTTAAGAATTTCTTGATGTCGCGCACTCCAACCGAGGGAATTGCACAATCGAATGGACATGGCAGGGCACAAATGGGTAGAGCGCCCTTTAGCCGACAATCGAACCTCTTCGTTAAGTTCTCCAGCGGCGATAGCGATGCCGAATTGCGCAAGCTGCTCATCAAGGAGTGCCGCAAGCAGGGGAAGGCATATGGATACTACTTTAAGGAGGTGTATGGCGGCTTTACCACCACCATGCGCTTTTCACCCAACGTGTTTAACATTCTTCCCACCGTGGTCTATCGCATCTACGCAGATGGTCGTCCTGACGAGCTGGTGAGAGGTGTAACCCTCATTGGAACACCCCTGGCCGTATTCTCCGAAATTGTGGCCAATGGCGATAGAAGTGGTGTATTCAACGGCTTTTGCACTGCCGAATCGGGCTCCATACCAGTGGCCACCATCAGTCCGGCACTGGTTATAAAGAAGATTGAAACACAGAAAATGCCCGAGGAGTCGGTGGTATTGCCCCAACTCTCGTCACCAATAGTTAAACCGTAAGCACCTACATAACAATGGTTACCATGCGAACAATTGCCATATCTATAATACTTTTCATTTTCTCGATTGCCTCTGTTGACACGCTATCGGCACAGAGTGCTAGCGCTGCCTCCGATTCGGTGGTGATGAAGGCGCTGCGCGATGAGATTTATCGGAACCTGAACCAGCTGAAGAGCCCCGAGGCCGGAAAGCCCTGCTACATCAGCTACATGCTTTTACGCGGAACGCGCGCTGAGGCCAACGGTTATCTTGGTGCCTTAGTCAACAGCACTAGCAGCCAACTTAACGATTACTACCTACGGTTGCTCATGGGAAGCTTTCAAACTACCGATGAGAACTTTAACGACCCATACGCTCAGCGCAGCTCTAGGGCTACCACAAGCGTAAGCACGCCGCTCGACGACAACTACTGGGGCATCAGACGGGCGTTCTGGTGGAACACCGACAATGTGTTTCGTTCAGCATCCCAAACCTACAGCAACAAGCTGAAGGTGCTCAAGGATAAGACTCTTCCCGCGGAGTATAAGAATTTGCCCGATTACACTTCGGCAGTGCCATTGAAGGCCGATTTTACCCATGGCGAGGTTTTCGAACCCAACCTGCCTCAGCTGGAATTGTTGGCCAGAGAGGTTTCGTCGGTATTTAGGACGCAGCCACAGGTTATCAATTCCGATGTGTCAATTTCGGCGGTAAATGCCATTGCCTATGTGGTAACTACCGAGGGAACTGAGATTAAAATTCCACTGAACTTAGCCGTTGCAACCATTAGGGCTAGCGTATACTCCAACGATGGCCAACCAATGAGCGATAAGCTAATATATGTGGCTCGATTCACCAATCAGCTGCCCGTGGCCGATACCATGAAGCAGCATGCTCAGGAGCTGGTCGACTATTTGGTGAAGCTGAAGGATGCTAAAGTTGAAACCGAAGCCTATACCGGTCCGGTAATGCTCTACCAGCAAGTGGTTGCTTCGGCCTTTGGTGCCACGCTCTTTGCTGGCACAACGCCGCTGGTGGCCTACAGGGAGCCCATTGTAAATAGCTTTTCAAAAATGCTTACGGTAAATGGCAGCGGATCTATTGAGTTGAAGCTCGGTAAACGCGTCGTTTCCAAAGATATTTCGGTGGTGCTGAAGCCACACATTCGGTATTTCAAAAAGGTTGAGCTGCTTGGCAGCTACGATGTGGATGGCGAGGGAGTTGTTCCTCCCGACGAGCTGGTTCTCGTGGAGAATGGTGTGCTAAAGAACCTTATAAGCAACCGTGTTCCAACACCTAAGGTGAGGACATCGAATGGCCACCACCGCATTTACCTCAGCGGGTACGGAACATCATCCTTTACCGATGGGCCGGGAGTAGCCTTTATTACCACCGATGCACCCAAAAGCCATGAGGAGCTGATGCAGATGTTGAAGGATGAGATGGAGGCGAAGGGGCTCGACCATGCCTACGTTATTCGGCCCTTGATTAGCAGCTGCACCTCCAGCCCATTTTGCTACTACCGGTTCGATTTGGCTACCGGCAAGGAGACGCTGGTTCGCTCCATAGAGGCTAGCGACATCACCCTCAACAGCATGAACAAGATTCTTGGGTGTGGTGATGGCCAATTTCTGTCGAACTATCTCCTTAAATCGTATGGAATGGGAACAGATAATTCAGACGGGTTGCCGGTTTCCATTGTTGCTCCAAATACAATTCTGCTGCAGGAGCTGACGCTCGATCCTCAGGCCTCCTCATTCAACACCGATGCTCCGCTGCTGGATAATCCGGTTGGAGGAGACGATGGCGAGTAGCACTCAGCGATAGCATAAAAAAGCCCCGAGAGAATCGATGAACGACTCTTCCGGGGCTTTTTCTTTGTTAAAAAGGGCCCTATTACATTGTTTCTGCTCGGTAACCTGCCTTAGTAAGTATGGCTTGAATATCTTCCGGTGAGAGGTTTTCGGTCTCTACAGTAAGAATCTTTAGCGGGTTGGTGGTGTCCACCTTCCAGGAGGCAACGCCTTCGGCTTCATTCAAAAATGGGGTTACCTTGGCTATGCATCCGCCGCAGTTGACGTTGGTTTTAAACTCTAGCGTTTTCATTGTATTTGTGTTTTAAGTGAATATTCAATAGTTGGTTATACATGCTATCCCTTTCTAAGCCTTAGGCTGTTGCTTACCACCGATACCGAGCTCATGGCCATGGCCGCACCGGCAATCATGGGGTTAAGCAGGAATCCGGTAAAGGGGAATAGAATACCGGCGGCAATTGGAATCCCAATTACGTTGTAAATAAAAGCCCAGAAGAGGTTTTGACGGATAATTTTCACCGTCTTTTTCGAGAGGGCAATGGCCTGCACAATGAGCATCAGGTCGCTGGAGATAATGGTCATTTTGGCCACATCAATGGCAATATCGGAACCCTTGCCCATGGCTATACCAATGTTGGCGGTTGCCAGCGCCTGCGAGTCGTTTATGCCGTCGCCAACCATGGCTACAACCTTGCCTAGCAGCTGCAGCTCCTTCACAAACTGAGCCTTATCGGCAGGGAGAGCCTCGGCCTTGAAGTGCCCGATGCCAACCTGCTGCGCAATGGCGGCGGCCGTTTGATGGTTATCGCCGGTGAACATGTAAACCTCAATGCCCAGCTGCTTGAGCTCGGCAATGGCCTTGGCGGAGGTGGGCTTCACCCTATCGGCAATGGAGGCTACGGCAACCATGCGGTTGTCCTCGGCCATGAACACAATGGTTTGGGCCTGCTCCTCCAGCTTTTCAACTTCTGCCTTCAGGGCTGCATCCTCTTCAACCTGGTTATTCTTCATCATTCTACCGTTACCAATAAGGTAGCGATGGTTGTTGTATAGCGCTACAATGCCCTCGCCGGCTCGGTTTTCAATGGTTTGCAGCTCCACCGGCTCGGTAAGCTCTTTCCGCAGATGGTCCACGATGGCTTCGGCAAGGGGGTGCTCGGACTGGCTCTCCATGGCCAGCATAACCTGCCGTAGGTGCGCCTCATTACTGTTTTGGCCGAATAGCATGCCGGCAACGAGGGGCTTGCCTTCGGTTATGGTTCCTGTTTTATCTAGAATAATGGCGTTTACCTTATGGGCAACCTCCAGACTTTCGGCATCCTTTATCAGAATTCCGTGCTGGGCGCCACGACCCACCGCAACCATAATGGCGGTGGGAGTGGCCAGCCCAAGGGCGCAGGGGCAGGCAATAACCAGCACCGTAGCCATGGCAAGCAGGGCATGGGTTAGCGAGTTGGCGCCGCCAAAGGCCATCCAGAGGCCAAAGCTGAGCAGCGAAATGGAGATAACCACCGGAACAAATATGCCGGCCACCTTGTCCACCAGCTTTTGAACGGGGGCCTTGCTTCCCTGAGCCTCCTCCACGGTCTTTATGATTTGGGCAAGAATGGTGTTTGCACCAACCTTTTCGGCCCTAAACCGGAAGCTTCCCTTCTGGTTGATGGTTCCGGCAAATACCTTTAAACCTTCCGATTTTTCGACGGGAATGGGCTCACCGCTAATCATGCTCTCGTCCACAAACGAGCTGCCCGAAATTACCTCACCATCCACAGGAATGCGGTCGCCGGGGCGCACCAGTAGGGTGTAACCCACCTCCACGCGGCTGATGGACATCTCCTCCTCCTTGCCATCGGGGCCTATTACCAGCACCGTTTTGGGTTGAAGGCCAATGAGCTTCTTAATGGCCGAGGAGGTGTTGGCCTTGGCGCGCTCCTCCAGCAGCCTGCCCAGCAGGATAAAGAAGATGATTACCGCCGAGGCCTCGAAGTAAACGTGGGCCTCTAAGCCCCTTTGCTCCCAAAACTGGGGGAATAGGGTGTTGAACGCGCTGAACAGGAAGGATATTCCGGTGCTAAGCGCCACCAACGTATCCATGTTGGCCTTGCCATGGCGGGCCTGCTTGTAGGCGTTCACAAAGAAGGTGCGGCCAAAGTAGAACACCACCGGAAGGGCAAGGAGCATCATAATCCAGGTGCGGTAGGGCAGATGGGTGAAAACCATGGACAGAAGCGCCACGGGCAGCGCAAGCACACCGGCCCAAATGGTGTTTCGCCTCAGCTGGCCATACTTTTTCCGATGCAGCTCCTGCTGTATATCCTCGGTGGCCTCGTCCTCATCCACCAGCAGGTCGTAGCCAATGGCCTGAATGGCGGCCTTGAAATCGGTGGTGGAGGCGGCGCCGGGCACGTAGGTTACCAGCGCGCTGCTTGCGGCAAAGTTAACGGCCGCATGGGTTACGCCGCGCTGGGCGCCCAGCATGCTCTCCACGCTGAGGGCGCACGAGGCGCAGCTGAGCCCGGTTACCGGAAATGTTTTAATGGTGGTGGGAACCTCGTAGCCCACGCCCTTAATGGCCTCCACGGCCTTGGCTAGGTCGAACTTGCCGCTGTTAACGGTAAGCACCGCACGGTTGTTGTTGAGCTCCACGCGGTGGGCGGTAACGCCTGCCTGCGCTGCCAGCGTTTGGTCAACCGTTAGTGCGCAGTGCTCGCTCTGCATCCCGGCAATGGGTAGTATCAGCTCCTTGCTATTGGTGTCTGTCATGGTTACAAGCTTAATTTTAGCAAAGGTAGCCATGGGCAACGCGAGCCGCGTTACATAATTGTGGATGATGTTTATGAATTTATGGTGTTTGGGGGAAGATTTGCTGACAGCACGCCTTAACAGAATGTTAATGCCAGCGGTTCATTTTGTATCAAGCTTAGCGTGGGGTTAACAAGCAAGGTAGTAAGGCGTTTTATCTTATTGGTAAAAAAATAAGCAGTTAACAACTATTTTTCAATTTTGATATTTATTTGTTACAAAATAGCCTTACCTTTGGATAACAGGCAAATGAGACTGTAAAAAGTAGATTATTGTTAACCTTTTCCTCTTAGATTAATAGTTATGAATAAGACGAAAATTACTGAAGAAGATGCTCAAATACTGGATGGTATTATTGATTTTGTTTTAAATAATCCTGTTACACTTGTTGGTAACCTTCCTATGCTTGGCGATGATTATTTAGACAAGTTTGAGAATGTAAAAGAAGACGCTTATAAGTATTATCTCGAAATTCTAAAGGAGTTTGATGTTGCTGAGGTTATTAGTAGTAATGATAGGGCTACTCAGATTAAGGTTTTAAGTCTTAAAACTCAAAAGTTTAAAGACGAAGGCGGATTTATAAGAGTGTATGTAAACCAACAACGAAAGGAAGAAAGAGAAGCAAGAACAGAAGAAAAGGAGATTCTTGAGGCTACATTAGTAAAATGGCAAAAGTATACTTATTGGCCTTTATTTATATTATCAATAGCAGGTTTTGTAATGGCATTTTTTGCACTTCTAAAAGATTAGATGTTAATAATAATCGGACTACAATAATTTTTGCAGTTAAGTAATAAATAGTTTTTGTTTCAACTAGATAAATTGAAAAATGCATAATCAAGAGTTTAAAAATTTAGAATTCTACAGAGAACAATACCTTTTCGAAATTGAAAGGGGGCGATTCTATGATAAAATTATTCAATACCCAACGACTTTACTAATTGTCTTTATTGGTAGTGTTTTTTATATGTTTAATTATTACTATCCAAAAGGACATATCCAAGTTTGTTCAATTAAAGACTTTTTATTTATTGGACTGCTTTGCTTATTTACGTTTGCCATAATAACCACAATTTACTTTCTTGGATCAGTATTTCACGGATTCACGAGACTATATGGTTATTTGCCTTATACTGGTATATTATCAGATCATGAGATAAAACTATATCGGTATTACTATAAATACAGTGAGAAAGAAAAATGCACTGATAAACGATTAGATGCGATAGATAATGGTTGCAGAGGCTTTTCTCTAAATCTTAAGAAGTATTATATTGACCTGACTGATATAAATCAAAGAATTAACGACGATAGAGCGTATTCTTATGATAAAACAAGGACTTTTCTACTTGTTGACCTTATGTTACTAATAATCATTGGAATAATTGGATTTTTAAAATGAAAACTATGACGAAAAAACCACCACCACCAGCACCACCACCGCCAAGAAGAGTGAAGAACACACCACCACCATCTCCACCTAAACCAAAACCAAAGGGATCATGAAAAAGGGGCAACTAAGCCCCTTTTTTATAGTGCAAATAGTGGTTGTGGTGCAAACTCTATATACCTTGCTATTAGCTTATTAACATTAAGTGTTAAATCGTTTATATAAAAAGGAGGTCTAGCACCGCCCATCAAATCATTGTAGTTTTGTGTTTGCAGATATTCAAACAAGCCAACTACATGAGTTAGAGAATTTGCAATTTTTTTATGATCGCTCGATTGTGGTAGATCGTTTCTATGTATTTCATGTATATGGCTATAATCTTGTGCGGTATGTATTAGGTAATCATTCATTACTTTTAAAGCGTTTACTGTATCAGTCATGCTAAACAAGTAATCAATTTTAGTTTCTGTACATGTTCTGAGACAATCTAACATGTCTTTTAGTGCATAATTGGGGTCAGATACAACACCAATAACGAAAGCACAATTTTTTTCAGTTATTTTTTCAGCAAACTGATTGCTATGGGGGGCATTAGCTTTAATGATTTCTCTCAGTTTATGGCTATTT
Source organism: Williamwhitmania sp. (assembly GCA_035529935.1). Classification (NCBI taxonomy): domain Bacteria; kingdom Pseudomonadati; phylum Bacteroidota; class Bacteroidia; order Bacteroidales; family Williamwhitmaniaceae; genus Williamwhitmania; species Williamwhitmania sp. The sequence goes on from DATKVT010000181.1 coordinate 14,878, forward strand.
ACTATGTAGTCTACAATACCTTCATCAGCCATCTTTTTTAAAAACTTTACTTCATCAGGAGTAAAATAATAATCATCTTCGTTCATATCTAATAGTATTAGTTTAACTATTTGCAAAAATATAAATAAAAATAAATCAATATTTTTTTTGTAACTATTTTTTGACTAAAAAAAGTTGCAGAATTGTAAATTCTGTAAAAATAGCGTTACCTTTGAATACCAAACAGATATAACTGTTAATAGTTCATTTGATGACTTTTAATCTTTTAATTCTAATAATTTATGAGTTACTTAATTATTCACCTTGACGGTATTGAAGGCATGTCTTATTTACATAATGAAATTCATGGTGATATCAACCATGCTATTGAATTATATCGTGCTGATGATTATATTATAACGGGTATGCTTCCAATAACTTTTTTTGATAATGTAGTTAAAGGATATAGACTCATATTTGAGAAGAGGTGAAATAAGGGGGCTAAATTAGCCCGCTGGCGCGGAGTGTGTCCTGAAGTAAGAAGGACAAAATTTAGCAATAAACGAAGTTCTTTTACGTGCTGTATAAAAGATGAAGGGGTTCGCCCGCCGGCGGATGAACCTTCGCAATCGCTGTGCAGGCAGAGGTTGCA
>DATKVT010000182.1 GCA_035529935.1 Williamwhitmania sp.
CAACGCATACTTGGCATTAAGGAACATTATCGCAGTGCCGAATAGCATTTGACGGGCATAGTCCTTCTTTATGTGCAAATATCCAACGATTAGCAAACCCAACCATACAATTCCCAGCAGAAACAGGCTTTCATAGGAAACTCCCAGATTTAGAAGCGGATTTATTACTTCCCCGCCTTTGTACAAAAGCACAATTGCCACAAGTGGAAGCAATTGAAGTGCGGAAAGTGACAGGCCGACAAGCCAGTAGAATGAGCCTCCCCAAATCAGCCCAGCAAGAACCATCAAAAGTGCTGAAGCCACCAGTTGCTCCCATTTCTTTTCTATTTTCCACGCAAAGAAGAAGTAAACCGCAAAGAACAGAAAAGGATAGGCTAATTGGTCATTCTCAAACTTAATAAACTCCCAGAACAGCAACGGCCCCAACCCAACCGCAAATACTCCTGCCAGCCATCCCTCTTTCTCATCAAACAGTTCCCCAAGCAGTGCAATCGCAAATACTGACACTCCAAAGCAGAAAAGCAGGATTAATTTCGTGTTAAACTGGCTGCAGGATATTCCACTAAAAAGAATGGTTTGAACAACGCCTTCGGTCCAGACAGGATTATTCCCGCAGACCTGATTCAGGTAATAATAGGAATCAGCACCTTCCAGATTGGGCCTTGCCAAATAGAACAGGAACGGCAGTATAATAACCGCCAGCAAGGTTAGGAGTTGTTTCCTGTTCATTTAATCAACTGATAACCAATTGCTTTTCGTTTATCATTGAAAAATTTCTTATCTGGAACTCTAATCAATCCTTTCCACTTTGTAGTTGCTCCCCTATACATAATCAATCATCATCCTCCAGAAAATTCTGCCTTTTCCATTTCTCATAGTGCCATTGAACCCTGATTGCGAATTTCTTATCTGTTTCCCAAGGTTGCTTCCTAATGCTTAATTTCTTGGACAGTTCTTCAGTGTTCATAAAATACCCATGCCTTTTGCGACTTTGTGCAAAGAGTAAAGTATTATGAAAACAATAACAATCGTAACCGGAAGCCATGGATTTTCAAGTATGCTAAGAAAAACTAAACTCACTCAGGCACCTCAAAAATAGTTCCCATCATAGTTCTAAAAAAATCTTTTTTTATTAAGTTGCCATCAAAAACATAAAAACAAGAAAAGTCTCTTGTGGCAAAAAAAGAGATAACTGAATCTCCTTCACCATGAACAAAAACATAATCAGTAGGAGTATATTTTTGGCACGTTTCACTTACTTCAATAGTTAAGCCAAAATAAGTTCCTACTTTAGCTGCGGTAAATGGTATTCCTACAACTAAAAAAACCAGTAAAAATGGAATAAATATTAGTAGTCCTAAGACTTTAATTTTTTGATTCATTCAGGAACACCGCTTTCCGCACATTTCTTATGCCATCGCTTTCCGGCAAAGGCCAGAATATCATCTTCCCATTCATCAATTGTTTCCTCACAGATGCAGCAATCGGTTTCTGGGTCAAATTCTTCATCTACTGGCATCTGCATCCCTTCTTTTTAAATTATCAATTAAATCAGCGTACCTCATAGAAATAAAGCACCATGTAGCCAGGAATAGAATAAATATGCCAAATTCTAAGAATGCCGGCATAATAACAAAGCCAAGAAACGCTAAAATGCCAAAATATAATACCATTGTTGAAGAATACCTCTTAATCTCCTCATGGCTTGACTTTTTATTGCCGCCCCGCCAATCATATATCTTATCTAACAAGTTATCCCAATGTCCCATTATTTCGCCTCCTCCTGTTCAATTTGTTCCAGACCACACCTAAGCACAAAATCAGTGAAATCCCTAACATTAATGCTCCTGGTCAATGCCTTCATTCTAATAATAAAGGCAACATCTTGCTTAACTTGTAAATTTGTAAATTCTGGTTTCTTAGCCAATTAATCTCACCTGAAATAGATATGGTAGTATGGCATTATAATACCATACCATCATAATTGTTGCATGGACAAGAAAACCCTTGACGCAATAGTTGTAATAATCCTTGGAACTGTTTTATTTCTCCTTATAGCCATATTCTTCGCCACGCCTATGCTTATGGATATATTGCGGCCTTCACCTCCTGAACTATATTTCCCTAACCAGGATGAGAATGGCTTCTTTCCTATTTGCATTGATGGATTCATGGCCGGATGCACTCCTAAAGGATGTGTTCCTTCAGAGCCGATAATTGAGTGCCAGATAATTAATGTTAATTTGGGGGAATTGGAATGAATTTTTGGGAATCATATCCTAGTTTTGTTATAGGTGTATGTATGGGAATGGGAATAGTATTAGTTTCAACAGGATGGCTAGAAGGATGGGCCTTTATTGTTTCTTCAATGCTATGTATTGGATGGCTAGAAGGAATATGGGCCTTTATTGTTTCTTCAATGCTATGTATTTTTTTAATGAGATTTTATTACGATAAGAAAAAAGTAGCGAAAACTACCAAAGTAGCGACAAAAGAGGTGAGTGAATGAATTTGTTTTTTTCTTTGCTGGTAGTTGTTGGAGCATTTATATTTGGAATAATTAGTTTGATATTTGGCTTGGAATCTTTAGCTTTTCTAAGTGCAGCAATCATGAT
>DATKVT010000183.1 GCA_035529935.1 Williamwhitmania sp.
CGTTGATCCATTTGGCCTCCTCGCTGCATAGGAATGCAACCACGCCGCCAATATCATCGGGCAAGCCAACACGACCCAACGCCGTTACACTAGCAATGTTGTCGTTTACCTCCTTGTTGTCGCGCACATGACCTCCACCAAAATCGGTGGCAATGGCTCCGGGAGCAACCACGTTGGCGGCTATTTTCCGTGGCCCTAGCTCCTTGGCAAGGTATCGCGTAAGCACCTCAATAGCCCCCTTCATGGAACCGTATGCCGACGAACCCGGAAACGAGAATCGAGCCAGCCCCGAAGAGATGTTTATGATACGACCTCCATCGTTGATAAAGGCCAGTGCCTTTTGGGTGAGGAAAAACACACCCTTGTAGTGGATGTTCATTACCGTGTCGAACTGTTCCTCTGTGGTTTCGGCAAATGGGGCGTAAAGCGCTGTACCTGCATTGTTGATGAGGAAGTCAAAGTTAGTGCTGCCAGTTTCTCTCTTCAAATACTCGGTTACCTGTTTGAAAAAGCCATCGAACTGCTTCACGTTTCCGGTATCCAACTGAAAGGTGGCTGCCCTTTGTCCCATCGATTGAATTTCGGCCACTACCTTGTCGGCCTCTTGCTTGTTGCTATTGTAGGTAATCACTACATCGATACCTTTTTTTGCAAGGCCAATGGCCATGTTTTTGCCTAACCCGCGACTTCCGCCGGTTACCAAGGCAATTTTACTTTTTGTGCTCATATCTTTTAACAGTTAATTTTATGATGCAAAGTTGTGGCATTTCATTGGTGAAGCACTTAAGCGCATCAATCCTATATTTGCAAAGTTCAAACCTACAAAAGAGCTGTAAAGTTTGGAGAGAATTTTCTAGTTAACAGGCTTGATGTAGTGTTTGTTTACCACATGGGATAGTAAAGGCAATGTAGGTGTTGCTTATTTTACTGAAAATTGATGATTGTGTGTTGGGTTAGTGGCTACAACCTTATTTGATTTACCAACTTAAAGGAGGCTTTTATCCCAAATGAGGCGAATTTTTGGCCATTGAAGCCCACGAACACGCCCACCCCACCAAACAGGCTTATCTGCGTTAATCCGTATCCAGCCTCCCAGTAAGGGGTTCGTCCCTTGGTGTAGAGGTAGCTGGCATAAAGATTCTCCTGCCACATCCGGTTACTAAGAAACGGCAGGTACTTCAACAAAAGGAATGGCGACTGGTAGTGGACAAACCCTGTTGCCCATGCATTCGACGTGCTATGGTCGTAGTAGTTAAGCAGCTGGTAGCTGTTGCTAAAATCATCAAAAACCAGCGGAATAAGCTGCGTGTTGAAGTGCTTAAAGTCGGGGAAGTAGAGCCTGTTTTTTCGAACAAAGTCGCCGTAGCTAAGGCTGTAGCTAATCCAGTTGGAGGGTCCTGAATGAATGTCTTGGGATATCCCACCCTCTATGGTCACAAAGTCGGCGTAATTGTTTGCCAAATTGGGTAGTGCAATTCGTGTGTTTGCATAAATGGTTGGATAGTTGGAACGAACCATCTCCTTTCGGTTTCGTTCCATACGGTAGTAATACCGGGGGGTATAGCTAATGCCCAACTCCATAATGGCTGCCTTGTGGTTGGGCAGATATGTTCCATAAACCGAATCGGTAACTGGAATATTTGGCTTATACTCTTTGCTGTCGGTGTAGAAGAACGAAAAATCGGTGTGATTCTCGAGCATAGTTCGGTTGTAGAAACCACCTCCGGTTTTGAGCACCAGTCCATTGGCTATATCAATATTGTTGCCGAACTCAGCAAAATCATTTTGGTAGAGCGCCATATAGTTGGTTCGAAAAAAGAGCGAAGAGATGGTGTTTCCAAAAACGCTCACGCCGTTCTCCCGGTTGAAATCAGCACTTTCGCTTCCAGCTAAAAAAGAGATGGAGCCACGGCTTAGCGGTGCATAGTCGAAGCGGGTATTGAGCTCTCCCATCAACCTTTTTCGGTTAAAGGCGTAGGCCAGCGACGGCTTAATATCAAAGGTGGTAGAAGCATAGTGCTTCCTATAACGGAAGTATGCTCCGGCCACAAAGCCGTCCACCGTGTTGAACCTAATTTGGGTAGGGGTAACGAGTCCCGAAAAGGCCATCTTGACTGTATCGCCCTTGGTCCATGTTTTTCCAAAAATCGCCTTGCTAATTGGCGATGACTTCTTAGGCAACGTATCCTTGGCCGATTTTGTGGTGTCCGACTTGTGGGCAGCGTCAGGTAGAGCTGCCAGCTTCATGCCTACGACCTCCTCCGGGGTAAGGGCAACCGGACGAATACGCTGCCAAGTGATGCTATCGGTTAGCCTTGCAGCAGAATCAACTTTTATGTTGTTTCTATTATCCTTAATTTCCAGCCCTTTTTGGCTCGTGGTATCCTTTGCCTTCGCCTCCTGCTTCATGAGAACAGCCATCTGGTACATCTCCCTATTGTTGAGCTTATCCTTCTCCATAAGCTGCTGCATCTTCTGTGTACGAACCTGTTCTCTCTTTTCCTTTCTGGTTTTTGGAGCGGGTTTAACCTCCTTTTTGCTCTCCTCTATGGCCACCTTCACCTCGGGGAAAGCCGTTGGCGGTTTTAGCTTGGTGTTCTCGGTAACCTGATTATACTTCACCGAGGCTGTATACTTCACGTCGCCCTCATTGCCTAAGAACTGGCCAATAATGTCGAAGTAGTAGCTAACCGGCATCCACACATTCTTCTCCACCTCGCTAAAGTTTTGCTGCAGGTGAATGGTTCCTACTGTTGATTCAACCGAGAGGTCCACAGCGTGAAGGTTCCAAAAGTTGTCGGCAATGTAGATGTAGCCCGACACCAGCTGCTTGCTCTTTCGTTTAGGAATAACCTTTATCTTGTTCACCACCACATCGCCCTCCATGCTAAACCCTTCGTAGCGGAAGTTGTAGTGGTTAAAGGCATATGGCGCTAGAGGGAGTATCATGTCGCCAATTTTTGGCTGGTAGAAGCTTGCATTTACAAAGTTCATTGGGTCTCCGCCATTTTCGTCAGGGAAGTTGGATTTTAAGCTTTTCACCGTTTGGTCATACTTATTAGGAGCGGTAAACTTAATGTCGCTTAACGATTCCTTCAGGTATAGCACTCCAACCTTTGGCATATCTTCGTCACTGGACATCTTTCGCACAATCCACGATAGCTTTTTTATTTTGAGGCTTCCCTTCATGTATACCTCAGCGGTGTAGGAGGTAATCTGATTTTGGTAGTATGGCGCCATGCCTATTGCTCTGCGCATAATACCGTAGGCGGGATCCTCGGAACCGGGCGTTATCCTTACCCCAGCAATTTGGTAAGGTTTGGTATTCAGGGTAACGTTGTGGTGTAGACCATTTTTCCCAACCACCAGCTGCTCCTCCAGCGATTCATAGCCCAAACTTTGGAATACTACTGAATAGGTTCCGGGCTGCACCTGAACGTTATAACCGCCGTAATCGTTGGCGGTGGTACCCAGCTTTAGTTCTTTTATGTAAACCGTTGCATACGGCACGGTGACACCCTTCTCGTCGGTGATGGTACCGCTAATGGATTGCCCTTGCATTGAGACTGAAGCAAGCAGGAAGAATAGGCTGGTAAAGTAGCGCATAAAAAAGGGACGTTGGTTTTGCCTTAGGCGATTATGTAATGGGAAAAGTTACAAAAAAAAGATGCATGCCATTGTATATCACTTTTTTTGTTTCAGGTTTCAACACATAAAAGATTCATTATTCACTGGGGTTGGTAATAAAATAGTAGTACACTTGCAACTTCTTTTCGGCAGGTAACCAAAGAATTAAACCCTTTTATTTCTAAGAAGGAAAACATTTTATATTTTTAACCGGGGATGGTCGCTCTATTTTCAGCCTTTTGTCATTTTCGCAAATCGCTGTTTTGTTGAACATTTGGAAGTATGGGGCCTCCACTTCACCATACATTACGATACCGAACATTAATAATCGGGAAAATGATTTCATTCAAGAAGCTCAGGTTGACGACAAAGATGCAGGTTTTGGTTTTGCTAACCGGCATTGCAGTTATAACCTTAATAGGTCTATTTGCTGGTTACCGCGTCCGGCAAATGGCCGTAGACAGTGCCATTGCCACTGTTACAAAACAGGCCGAAAAACATGCTGCTCTTATCAGGGGTGATTTGGAGTTGGACCTTGGTTTTTCCAGAGCTTTGGCTCAATCGATGTATGGCTACGAAAAAATCCCAAGACCAGAGCGCGACTCCATCTACTTGAATCTGCTTTACAATTTGAAGCGCAATAACCCCAAGTACCTCTATGTATGGATGAATTGGGAGTACTCGGCCTTGAGACTGGGATATAAGTTTGACTATGGGCGCGAATCCACTTCGGTTTACGAGAGCCATGGTGATATTGTAAGCTTTGTGGAGCAAAAAGATACAGCCGGTAACAACCTTGAAAGTTCATACTATAAGGTTAAGACCACCAATAAGGAGGCAATTATTGATCCTTACCCATATTCCGTTGACGGTATTCACACCACCATGGTTACCAGTGTCTGTGTTCCTATCGATAAGGGCGGCCGCTTTGTTGGCTTGGCCGGAGTAGACATTCCCCTTTCGAAGTTTCAGGATCAGGTTGCCAGCATTCACTCCTACGAGGGTTCACTTGCCTTCCTCGTTTCCAACAACGGAATTATTATTGCTCATCAAGATCCAGCGAATGTTGGGAAAAAATTGGTTGAGGTTTATCCTGATATTACGTTAACCAATAATTTGGAGAAGAAAATTGCAGATGGGTTTGGAACACAATTCTATGCTGCTGTCAACGGGACGCGCTGCTATATCATTCTTCGCCCAGTTAAGGTTAGTGATACCGACCAGCCTTGGTCTCTTGGCTTAATAATTCCCTCCTCATCCATTATGCAGGAGGCTCGAGCCACTTTGTATATCTCCATCCTGGTTATGATTCTTGGTTTAGGATTGCTCGCGTTTGTTGTTCGGATGATTGCAAAAAACATTACAAGTCCCATAATGACCATTAGGGATAGACTCAACATTATGGCCTTGGGTGATATTGATTCCTCGAAGAAGGTCACCATTGATACTGGTGATGAGTTGGAGGAACTGGGGAACTCACTCAACAGCTTGGTTGATGGATTAAATAACGCTGAGGTATTTGCACGCGAAATAGGGAAGGGGAACCTTAATGCAGAATTTAACCTTCTAGGATCCAACGATCTCCTTGGAAAATCGTTACTGGATATGCGACAGTCGCTTAAGGAGGCTCGTGAGCAGGAGGATTTACGTAAGGAAGAGGAAGAACGCCAAAATTGGGCTACTAAAGGGTTGGCGCTGTTTGGTGACATACTTCGTCGCAACAACGACAACCTACATGAACTTTCATACGAAATTATCCAAAACCTGGTAACCTACCTTGGGGCTAATCAGGGTGGTGTTTTTGTGATAAACGATTCTGATCCATCCCAGCTTGTTTTGGAGATGACCGCCAGCTATGCCTACGATCGGAGGAAGTTCTTAGAAAAAACCGTAGTTCCCGGAGAGGGAATGGTTGGTCGTTGCTTCCAAGAGCGTAAGCGAATTTATATGACCGCAGTCCCAAACAACTACATCACCATTACTTCTGGCCTTGGAAAAGAAAATCCAAGCGCACTGCTTCTTATCCCCATGCTGGTGAACGATAACATTTTTGGAGTTATCGAGATTGCCAGCTTTACCAAGTTGCCGGAATATCAAATTGCATTTGTTGAGAAAGTTTCGGAGAGCATTGCTGCCACCATATCTTCTACCAAGATTAATATTCGCACGGCGGAGTTACTGGCAAGGGCACAGCAACAGGCTGAAGAGCTGGCAGCCCAGGAGGAGGAGATGCGTCAAAACATGGAAGAGCTGCAGGCTACTCAGGAGGAGATGGAGCGAAAACGCAGTGAGCAGGAGCAGTTGCAACAGCAGCTGGGCGAGGAGAAAGCGTTGCTCGACGCTCTTATGCTGAACATTCCTGACTTTGTTTACTTTAAGGATACTAACAGTCAGTTTATCCGCATAAGCAAATCAATGGTAAAGCTATTCATGGCACAATCACCTGACGATCTCATTGGAAAATCGGACTTCGATTTCCATTCCAAGGAGCATGCACAGATTGCCTTCAATGAGGAGAAAACTATCATGAATAGCCAAAAGCCTATCGTTGACCATGTGGTTCATGAGCAGTTTGACGATGGTCGTGAGCAGTGGGTTTCTACTACCAAAATGCCTCTCTTCAACGATCATGGTGAGGTGGTTGGTACCTGGGGTATTAGTAAGATAGTGACCGAACTGAAGCAGGCCGAAATAATTGCAAACTCGAAGGTTGCGGAAGCCGAAGAGCTGCACAAGAAGATGGTAGCTCACGAGAATGAATACAGGGCACTTGCCTCTGCGCTAAATGCCAACACGCTGGTTACCTACTTCACTACCGAAGGAGTAATAATTTCGGTAAACCAACCAGTGCTCAGTATGGTGGACAAAAACGAGAATGAGATTGTTGGCCATCACCACAATGAGGTATTTGGGATGGGCGAATCGGAAGAGGCCCAAAAGGAGCTCTGGAGCGATTTGCGAAAGGGTATTGTTGTAAACCGCACCTACAGTCGTAAAGTGAATGGGGTAAAGGTTGTCTTGCACGAAACTTACTCGCCGGTGGAAAATATTGATGGATTGGTTGAGAAGGTAGTCTGCATTGCTACCAAAGAATCCTAATGGGTAGATTTGCTGTCGAAATGACGGTTATCAATTAATAAAAAATTAGTTTGGCGGCCGCGGTTAATTTCCTGCGGCTGCTTTTTTGGCACTTACCATGTATGTTGTAGTCGACCTTGAAACGAGTGGGGGAAACCCTCAACGCGACCGAATAATTGAAATTGCAGCCTACCTTTTCGATGGAGAAACGGTGGTTGGTGACCTGGTTACGCTCATTAATCCCGAAACGAACATTCCACCATACATTACCACGCTCACCGGGATTAACAACCAAATGGTGGCCAATTCGCCAAAGTTTTATGAGGTTGCCAAGAAGTTTGTGGAGCTCACCGAAGGTTGCGTTTTTGTGGCTCACAATGCTCCTTTCGACTATGGCTTTATACGCGACGAATTTCAGCGATTGGGTTATACCTATAATCGACCAACGCTTTGCACCGTTCGATGGAGTCGAAAGCTTATACCGGGTCTTCCATCCTACAGCTTGGGCAACCTTTGTCAGTCGCTGAATATTCAGTTTGGCGATCGCCACCGTGCTGCTGGTGATGCCACCGCCACCGTTAAGTTGCTTCGTCTGCTGTTGGAACGCAACAATGGCGATCAAATTATACCTCTCAACGGCAGCGTTATTTCGCGCGAAAAATTACACCCAAATCTTTCCATCGATCGGTTGGCCAAACTGCCCGATGAAACAGGTGTTTACTTTATGTGGAACGAGAAGGAGGAGCTCATCTATGTAGGTAAAAGTATCAACATTAAAAGCCGAATAAGCCAGCATATTACCGGGGCTAAATCGCGTCGTGAAACGGAAATGGTTGGTGCCATGGCCGACATTACCTGGGAACTCACCGGTAGCGAGTTGGTAGCGCTGCTGCTGGAGTCTTACCACATTAAGCAACAAATACCAGTTTATAATCGTGCTCAACGAAGAAAAGGAACATCATACGGACTTTACGTTGAACCAGATGACAATGGCTACTTAAACTTTAAAATATCGAATAAGGCAGAGATGACTACCCCTGTTGCAAACTTCACCTCGCAGGCTATGGCGCGAAAGGTGCTCGACGATTTGATTGATCAATACAGCCTTTGTCAAAAACTATGCGGTCTTTACAGCACCACTGGGGGTTGCTTTCATAGTCAAATTGGCCTTTGCAGAGGTGCGTGCAAGGGAGAAGAATCACCAGAGGATTATAATCAAAGGGTGGAAAAAGCCATGGCCTCCTCCGACTTGCCCCGGGCCTCATTTTTTCTGCTCGATAAGGGGAGAAATCCCGAAGAATTTGCCGTGGTAAAGGTGGAGTGTGGAAAGCTAACCGGATGGGGTTTCTGCGATCAGAACATGGCAAACGGAATCGATGCGCTGCACGATTGCATTAAATCATATCCAGATAATAGGGATTCGAGAATCATAGTCAGGTCGTTCTTGGCCGCACCGGGAATTAAAAAGATACCGTTTTAGGATTGGATTAGAGACTCCTTGTTCCTAATTTAGCTCCGCTGAGCTCCCTTCGGTCGGTTGCCTTCAGCGAGCTCCCTTCGGTCGGTTCTAGTTTCTTATTATTCCCATCTCTGCCAATTTTTAAAATGGAGAGTTGATTTAGAACACTAACGTGAAATCCCTGGAATGCTAATTCCTGAAAGGTTTTGGTAGAGTTCCAGCGCGTAGGTATCGGTCATTCCCGACACAAAATCGACCACCGAAAGCAGGTCGAGGTAGAGGCTGTCATTATTCATCTCATACTGCGATGGAATGCGAGAGAGCAACTTCTTAGAGTAGGTAGACTCACGATGCCGGAGTGCTTCGGTAAATATCTCGAGCAGCGTGTTTAGAATTTTGAAACCGGCAAGCTCTATTTCCACAACAGAATGGTGACGATAAATCTCCTTGACCGATAACGTTGAAATGGCGTCCATAGCCAGCTTGGTTTCCTCGGGCAAGCTCTTCATCAGCCCAGCAACCGGTTTGCCGGCCATGATTTGTGGCAACTGCTCAACAAACGAATTGCTGCACTCCTCAACCAGCTTATTTATCACCATTGCCCTCAGATAAGCCACCTGCTCGTTTTTGTCTGTCACCACCCTAAGTGTTATATCAATCCGATGCCGAATACCCTGTTGCTTTGTTTCTGGAAAGAAGGCCAAAAGCAATTCCATTACCCGCTGCGTGGAGATTATGCCCAGCTTATGAGCATCCTCTAAATCCATTATGTTATAGCAAATATCGTCGGCTGCCTCCATTAAGTATACTAGCGGATGTCGACAATAGCCGTTGGTATTTAGCAACCCAGTGGCAGACATAATTTGCTCAAAAATTGCCTTGTCGGCCTGAAAAAAGCCAAACTTCTTTTTCGCCACCCCCTGCGTGGATTCCCAAGGATATTTCACCAAGGCAGCCATGGTGGCATAACTTAAACCAAATCCTCCGGTACGTCTTCCTTTAAGGCTATATGTCAGCAGCCTAAAAGAGTTTGCATTACCCTCAAACTGTTTTAAGTCGAGAAACTCAGCCGGACTAAGATACTCTTCAAACTTCTCACTATTTTGGATAAAAAAGTGGCGAATAGCATCTTCGCCAGAATGGCCGAAAGGTGGGTTTCCTAGGTCGTGAGCAAGACAAGTGGTACTAACAATGGTTGGTATTTCTAAGAATAGTTGGCTAATTCCTTTATCGACGGTATGTTGAAGCCGATCTACAACAACGGCCCCCATCGAACGCCCCACGCTGGCAACCTCGAGGCTATGGGTTAAGCGATTGTGCACAAACACGCTTCCCGGCAGTGGGAATACTTGAGTCTTGTTTTGCAATCGACGAAACGGTGAAGAGAAAATAAGCCTGTCGTAATCGCGCTGAAAGTGTGTTCTTCCTGGCACCTCCGCTTCGGGCAAATCCTCCTCCTCCTTGCCAAGGCGCAAGGGCAATAAAAGCTTATCCCAGCTGAGCATCATCACAACTTATTTTGCACCAGAAATATTGTTGGAAATTTTCAGAATCTTGTATATCACTCCAGACTCGTCGCGAATGGGCGTGTAGGTCTCCTGAAATTTATAGCTTACGCCATTTACCTTATAGGTGTTAATCTCCCTCTTCTGCATTCCGTTTACCAATTCGAGCCAGAAACGCTCGTGCTCCTTCATTTGGGCAGCATTAAGTTGCAACCTATCGGTGAAGTGTGTTCCAATAACCTCCTCACGATCAATACCTAATAGTTCAAGAAATGAACTATTAATATTTATAATTGTGCCATCCAGATCGTATTCAATTACGTAGGCAGAGGTGTTGAGTGCCTCAATGTAACTCTGCATTTCAGAGCCCTTGCGTGCCGACTCCTCCTGTGTTGCCTGCAGCTCTTCCATGTTTTGACGCATCTCCTCCTCCTGAGCAGCCAACTCCTCGGCCTGCTGCTGCGAGCGGTTAAGAAGTTGCTGCGTTCTAATATTTATTCGTACTGACTGTAAGGTTGAGGCAATACTTTGTCCAATTTTTTCAACAAATTCTATCTGATAGGATTCCAATATGTTGAACGATGCTAGTTCAATAATTCCAAGAACCTTTTCCTCAATTAACAAGGGAACAATTAACAGGCAACGAGGACGTGCCTCGCCAGTACCTGAACTAATTTGAATATAGGCAGGTGGAACGTCGGTCATAAATATGGTTTTCTTTTCTAATGCAGCCGTTCCCACTAGACCTTCTCCAACCACAAACTCCTTTTGCAAGAATTTCTTTCGGTTATAGGCGTATGCTGCAATCATCTGGAAGAATTCGTTGCCCGGTTCATCCTCGTTGTAAATAAATATGCCGCCCTGATTTGCGTCGATGTAGTGGACTAGGTTACTCAATATACCATCAGCCAAAACAGCAAGGTTATCGTTGTTCTGACGGAGTATATCACCAAACTTGGCCAATCCTTCATTGGTCCAACGTCTATTGTCCTCTTCAATCTTTCGTTTTGCCTCCTCTTCACGAGCGCTAAGCAGGCTATGCTGCATCTCCACAAGAGCTTTACCTAACTCATCATCTTCGCTAAGCAGCGTTAGTTCGGTATTCAGAACTCCGGTACCAATTTTCTTTGCAAACTCAACCTTTTCCAATAACCCCCGAACTGATACATTCAAAGCATCCGACATATCCCCAATTTCGTCTTTGGAATCCACGTTAACCATCATGGAGCTGTCTAGGTGTCCCTTCGACAACTTGCTGAGCAAGCCTGTTACTACCTTTATATTGCCTGTAATTCGACGCGATAGCCACCAAACAATGAGCGACATGGCTATCAATCCAATAAGGCCAACCAATACTAGAATCCAGGTGATACGATGTGCGTCGGCCAGCATGGTAGATTTTGGCACCGCAATACCAAGCATCCAAGGTGTGCGTGCACGTCCAATCCAAATTGGATTAAAGGCATAATAGTAGGTTACCCCATCGGTACCTTCTCCAAAAAAACTAAACTTCTCCCCATTTTGAATCTTAACATCCATCCCTTGGTCTACATAAGTATCCGGAAAATCATCAGCAATCTCCTCACCCAATTTCGACTTGTCAGGGTACCCAATATACTTAAGGTCAGTGGAGATTAGCATGGCGTAGCTTCCCTCGAATGGTTTTATGGTTTGAACCAAGTTTTGAAGCCTATCCAGACCAATGTCGAAACCAACCACACCAATAAATTTATTGTTTAACCTAATGGGCGAAACAAGGCTGGTCATTAGAATATTATCCTTTGCATTGCCGGTATAGGAGTAGAAGTAGGGAACGTTTATGGTTTCGTATCCTTGCTGGCCCTCTGTTTTGTTGAACACATAAAGCGGTGGGTCGCCGTCCATACTCTTGAACAAGGTGTTGCTCTTTATTTCATCGCCTTGCCTATAGCACTCGAAAACATATCGGCCATATGGCTTGGTGTAGGTAGAGTCTATTGCACTTAATTCCCATGAATCCCAAACGCTAAGTACATTTTCGTCCGCCTTAAGCACAGCACGGTACATGTTCTGCACCACTGGCTTCCACGAGTCTCCAGGGAAATTCTTGTATATTGTAACCGCCTGCGACAACGTTTTTACATTTGCCATTTCAACGCCCATCTGCTTTTCAATGTCCTGCGAATACTTTTCAAGGGTTACCTGAGTAAGAGCCATGGCATTGGTTCTTGCCGTTTCAATGGCCATGCTGCCAACGTAGGCTAGCCCGAGACCAAAGATTACTGCAACCGAAAGGGTCACGAACAGCTGTATTCTCTGCTGAATATTCAGTTTAATTTTCATGGGGGTAGAAGTTTTCAGTGGATTCACCAAATGATAACCCGTGATGATAAGGAGGTAAATTAAACGATTTTATGCGACAAATCAAAGATGTAATTGGGGACTTCAACACAAAATGATTGGCGTTTCATAATTTAACTGATATCGCATAAGTATGGGTTTTTAAACCAATAAAAGCTATAATTTAGCCTGTGTAATGATGCTCCAGTTAAAGCATTAAACACTCAGAATATGAAAGCAATAAAAATTTATCAAGTTGATGCTTTTACCAGCTACCTGTTTGGCGGAAATCCGGCCGCCGTATGCGTAATGGACTCATGGTTGCCCGATAGCCAGATGCAGCACATTGCGGCCGAGAACAATTTGGCTGAAACGGCCTTTATTGTAAAAACAGGCTATGAGGAATTCGCAATTCGGTGGTTCACACCTGTGGTGGAGGTAGACCTCTGTGGCCATGCAACTCTAGCCTCATCATATGTGTTGTTTCGTTTTTATGAGCAGGGGAGCAGCAGGCTTACCTTTCAGTCGAGTCGTTCTGGTGTATTAGGGGTAAGCAAAGAGGGTGAGATGCTCACGCTTGACTTTCCTGCTGACCCTTGCCGAGCGGCCGCCATCTCCACCGAATTGATAGAGGGAATTGGGTTTGCTCCCGTTGAAGTTTTTCAGGGGAGGGAGGACCTCATGCTGGTGCTAGAGAGCGAGGAGCAGGTACTCTCCATTAAGCCAAATTTTGTAAAGATTGCCTCTGCAGTTGGCGTTCGTGGGGTAATTGTAACCGCGCCGGGAAACCAAGTTGATTTCGTCTCCCGCTTTTTTGCACCGCAGGCAGGAATTCCCGAGGATCCGGTTACCGGCTCGGCCCACACAACGCTAACACCATACTGGGCAAAACGGCTGGGCAAAGACACCATGCAGGCCATCCAGCTGTCGGCTCGCAAGGGGCACCTTACCTGCCATATGAACGGCGACCGCGTTGAAATAAGTGGTAATGCGGTTTTGTATTTGGCTGGGGAGATATTTGTGGAGTAGTTTATCCGTTAAACCGTCAACATAAAAGAGGAGATCCGTGCTGAACCTCCTCTTCTACTTTTGATTATGGATGTTAAGGAAACTCCACAGATTCCACCTACCGGCTCACAACGACCTTGCTTTGCAGCTTCTTGCCACCAACAAGGGCAATGCAGAAGTAGGTACCGTTGACCAAGCCGGCACAATCAAGGGGAAAAATGGCTTGCCCTACAATGCTTTTTTCGCTAGCAATTGAACGTACTAACCTTCCTGAAAGGTCGTAAAGCGCAACGGAGGCAACCGACTCCTTCGGTGAGTTAATCTCAACCTGAGATGCATCGCTAACTGGATTTGGTGAAACAATCATGGTTGCCACCTGCTGATTATCAACCACCTCATTTGTTAACGGTTGCTTGGGAGATGCCTGCAGCGCAGTGTATTCCGATTGCTTAACCCAAATGGAATAACCCCTTGCCGGAGCAGAAAAATATGCCCGACCATCGGAATATACCTGAACCGTCTCCGTTCCATTGAGCGCATTGACCAGTGTTTGCCCTGCCCAATTTTCGTAACCACTTGGAGTAACGTCTACCCAAAGACCCTTGGTTGCAGAGGAATTATTTAAAACAATGATGGCTCCGCTCTTTGTACCATTACCCTGACGACGTGCAACGTATACATTGTAGGTATCGCCGGAAGGTGAAGGATTACCCACCTCACTCAGTACGGCCAAAGAACCACCCAAGTATGTTTTTCTAATTGCAATCAACTTCTTAATGTCCGAATACAAACTTGAAGGTGCTGTAATCGTTAGCGAAGAGTTGTTGGCATCAACCTGTGTAACACCATAAAAATGGGGGTAGAAAACACAAGGCCGCCCCTCATGGGTGAGAATATAGGCGTAAGCCATCTTGAAGTCCTTGTTTACCCACTTATCGCTCTCCTTGCCAGTATCGTGATTGTCGACAAAGGTTACCACTGAGTTGCCGGGCAAACTGTTGCCGCTATTGTTCCTAACCATTCCAGTATGGTTCAGCCAGGCCATATTAAAGTTGGTCTGGGTGTCGTTACACATGGAGGTCAAGGTGCTTTTGAGCGGGAAATCAAATCCATCCACATCGGCACCATCAGCAGCTACGGTATTTACCCAACTCTTAATTCTATAATCTGACCCCCAATATTCACCAACAACAAAGCGTTGTCTTCCATCGAGGAGAGGTAGGTTGCTCACCCAGCTTGCCACGAATGACTCCTGAAAACCTCTAACAAAATCGAGCCGGAAGCCATCAAATCCAACTGTTCCGGCCAGCCATGAACCCCAAGCATTTAACCTGCTTCGAACCGTAGAGTTGAATGTATTAAAATCGTTACCAAAGAACTTGGTGTTGGTAATGATTTCGTCGGTTCCAGGTCCACCAAGCCAATCGTTGGCATCGGAGGGGTGGAAATAGGAGTAGTTCCAAGTGTAGTTTGGCTCGCCCGATCCGGTATGGGTTACGTATGTGATATGTGTATTGGTTTTTGCCTGAAGAGTTGTTGTTGCAAGGTTTGCTCCATTATACCAAATGGCAACAGGATAGTAACCATTGGTTTGGTCGGCCCAGTTCCATGAAAATGGATTGGTGCCCTCTGTTCTGGCAGTCAGGGTAATTACAATGTCATGTGGTGATGTAACCGTAACGGCATACTCATCAATATCGCCACTGTAGTCAATGTGAGCCCTTAGCGTTTCGCCCGAAACGGAAAATACATTACTCTGTCCACCACCATTATTTGGTTCCGATTCCCACCGGCCGTTTTCAACGGTAGCAGCCCCAGTCCAGTTGATGTTAACATCGTAACCTCTTGCTTTATAATCGGCTGACCAATTCAGATTAAAACCCTTAATTTGAATGTAGTAGGTTCCGACAGCAGCATTGGGAACCACCCACTTAATCTCGTTTGTGGGGTAAGCGGTGTTTGCGCCATTGTGAGCCTCCCCAAATTCGTAAGCCTTTACGGCCGGATTTACCTCCGAATTTTCGTCACTTGAATAGACGTGGTTAAGCACAACATCAGCATACACCTCAATTTTAGGCGACTGGTGCATGGTTGAAATCATGCTGGCTAGTTCGGCTCTACTACCAAACCTCGTTTCCACACTACCCTTCTGGTTGTAGTTCCCAAGGTCGTAGTGGTCGTAAATGCCATACCCCATATCGGTAATTCCCCAATTGCCCTTCGCTGGGCAAGGAACCCAAATACCCGTAATTCCTGCCGATTTAAGGTCAGGGGCCTTTTGGCGAAGTACGTCCCACCACGTTCCATTGTGATTAGCTTCATCCACAGGCACGTTCCAGTAGAAGGCCTGCATCATTACGTCGTTCTGAGCTACGGCTCTTTGTCCGTTGGACACTAAAAGTCCAAGCACAGCAACTGACAACAAAATTTTTTTGGCTGTTTTCATAATACTATTTGGTTTTGATTAACAACCTAAATTTCCAACAAGAACTACCCAATGTCAAGGACATTACCATTAAAGAAGAAAAGTAAGACGACCTTCCGCCGCCGTAATCGATTGCAATGGGACTGCCAAACAAATATGTTGTACAACACATTCGTCAAAAAGATTCTGGAAATTATACCTGAAGAAAAACAGCGTGATTTTTCCCATGAAAAACGATTGCAGAGGAGATGGAGTTGTCCGACGACCATCTAGCCATTTCCCTCCGATAATTTTAATTCTTGTCTTTGCAGGCGAGGATATTCTCTATGATTAATCTTCCGTTTCTAAAATATCCAAACCTATTCCCCGCCATTTTGTTACTCGCCGTGTACCCTTCTGGTAAAAAATAGTTTTATTGCACCAAAGACTATTACCCAAAAACCGGAAGGACGATTTACTGATTAATAGGTGCAAAAACAGAACTACATTGCCATGAACATCAAGCAAATTTTCACCAACAACCAGCAGTGGATAGATGAGAAGCTCGCTGCCGACAAGGACTACTTCAACAAGCTGTCGAAGGGACAAAACCCCGATATTCTTTACATTGGGTGCTCCGACAGCCGCGTGAGTGCCGAGGAGCTGATGGGTGTTAAACCGGGTGAGGTTTTTGTGCACCGCAACATTGCCAACATGGTTCCCAACACCGACCTTAGCGCCATGTCGGTTATAACCTATGCTGTTAACCATCTCCGCGTGCACCATATCGTGGTTTGTGGCCACTACCACTGTGGAGGCGTGGACTCAGCCATGCAGTCGGCCGACCTTGGCCTTCTAAATCCTTGGCTGCGCAATATTCGCGACGTATACCGGTTGCACCAAGAGGAGCTCGATGCCATTGCCGATAACGATCAAAAGTACAACAGGCTGGTGGAGCTAAACGTGCAGGAGCAGTGCGTAAATGTTATCAAGACAGCCGACGTGCAAAGGGCCATTAAGGAGCGGCGAATTACCGTCCACGGGTGGGTATTTGATATCTACACCGGCAAGCTGGTCGACCTAAAAATCGATTTCGATAAAATTTTGGAAGGCATCATGAAGATCTACCGGTTGGTATAATCAGGGGTATCAACTTTTAAATAAAAAAAGGGTGAACCCGAAAAGGTCACCCTCTAAATCACTAGTCCTCTCCAACCTCTGTCTTATCGTTATAGGCTTCCACTAGGCGAATAAACTCCGAGCGGTAGCCATCCTCGTCGCTACCCTTAGCAAGTTTTGCCTGCTTTATTATCAAATCTTTAGTAAGGTCGCCCTTATATTCTGAATTGCGGAGCATCATGCCAAACATGGCCACGGCGCTGGAAAAGCGAAGGCTCTCTGATGCCGAACTAATTTTCCCCTTTCGGAATGGCACCACCACCTCAAAGGGTATGCTGGTATCGCCATCGGGCAGCTTATAGCGCGTTTTTACGGTGGCCATTTCGTCGCCCTCCTTGGCTTCGGCGGTTAGTTTGGCTGTTTGATATTTTAGGGAGTCTACCTCCTTCACAAACGGACTCTTTACACCCTTGGGAATAATCTCATAAATGGCGGTTACAGTATGGCCCGAACCCATTTCGCCTGCGTCCTTTGCATCGTCCTTAAAATCCTCATTGTTGAGCAACCTGTTTTCGTAACCAATGAGGCGGTAGGCCTCCACCACTGCGGGATTAAACTCCACCTGCAGCTTTACATCCTTTGCCACGGTGAACAAGGTTCCTCCAAACTCCTTTGTGAACATTCGGTTGGCCTCCTGCATGTTGTCGATGTAGGCATAGTTGCCATTTCCCTTATCGGTAAGGGTTTCCATCTTGCTATCCTTGTAGTTTCCCATGCCAAAGCCTAAACAGGTGAGGAAGACTCCGCTTTTACGCTTCTCCTCAATCAGGCGCTCCATGTCGGCATCGCCCGATGCACCTACGTTAAAATCGCCGTCGGTGGCTAAGATGATGCGGTTGTTGCCTCCCTTGATAAAGTTCTCCTGCGCTATTTTGTATGCCAGCGTTATGCCAGCCCCACCAGCGGTGGAGCCACCGGCTCGGAGTTGATCAATGGCATCCAATATCCTTGCCTTGTTTTCACCAGAAGTGGATGGCAGCACCTCACCGGCAGCACCGGCATACACCACAATGGCAACGCGGTCCTTTGCCCGTAAGTTATTCACAAGCAATTTAAAGGCCGACTGCACTAGCGGCAGCTTGTTAGGCTCATTCATCGATCCGGAAACGTCCAGCAGAAAAACTAGGTTGCTGGCCGGAAGGTTCTCTGTTGAAACATGCTTGGCCTGCAGTCCAATTTGCATTATTAGATGTCCCTCCTGCCAAGGACAAGCGGCCACTTCGGTGGTAATTCCGTAAGGGTGGTTACCACTAGGCTCGGGGTAACTATAGTTGAAGTAGTTCACCATCTCCTCGATGCGAATGGCATCCTTCGGTGGATTCTGGCCCAAGTTTAAGAATCGGCGGATGTTGGACCACGATGCGCGATCCACGTCGATACTAAAGGTGGAGAGTGGTGAATCGGTTGTGCGCTTAAAACCGTTTTCCGAAATTTTGGAGTAGGATTCATCGGTGTATGTAGCAGAAGGGGCAAAGTTTGCATATCCATGAACTACCACACCGCTAGTTCTGCCTTGCAAGGCTTTTTGCTGTGACATTCCCAGCGAAGTTACCACAACCTCGTCCATTGTAGCTACCTGTGGCACCATAATCACATTCAAAACACGCTTGCCATTAACCTTAATCTCCTGTGATTGAAAGCCAACAAAGGAAAAAACCAACACCGCTGAGGTATCGATAGTGGCAAATGAGAAGTTTCCATTGAGGTCCGTGGTAGCACCTGTGGTTGTGCCCATGACCTGAATGCTGACTCCGGGTATTGGATTCCCATTGTCATCCGATGTTACGGTTCCCTTAACCGCCATGGTTTGAGCTGCTGCTATAACCGAAAATAGTCCCGCGACAATAATAAAAAGTAGCTTTTTCATAGTTTTTGGGGTGTTAGTATGATAAAATTATAATCAACTATTGGGCCAGAAATTTTTTGCCCTTTTTAACAAGGCAAGATTAAAATTCCAGATAATTCCATAAAATTAGTTCACAATCACTATGAGTATAGTATCACAAGATTATCCCAAACAGAAAATCACAAATAATTAGCACCTCCTTGATTAAATGTTTTTGAAGTTTAAAACATGTTGCTACATTTGATATTGAACAGAATCATCTTACATACATTCCCTTTTCGATAAAAAATTTCACATGATGAAGAAGAGACTCGTTTTACTGCTCGTTGGAACCTTGCTGCTTACCATCAACAGCGGCTTTGCACAGGTGGCGCTTACGCAACCCATAAATTCAAACGATATAATTGAGCAAGGCATCCAGTGCCACGATCGTGAGAGCTACGACTCGGCATTGGTTTTCTACCGGCAGATAGATATAAACGACCCAAACTACGCTTGGGCCTGCTACGAAACAGGACTTACGCTTTATAGCCAAAATCATTTAGAGGAGGCGGAGGCAAAAGCACGCGAGGCAATTGCTCTTGACTTCAGGACCCCGACGCTTTATACATTGCTGGGAAGCATTCTCGACGACATGGGTAAATCGGCTGAGGGCGCCGCTGCAATTCAAGATGTTTATAGCAAGTGGCCCTACAACCAAAATCTTCTTTATAACCTTGGAATTTGTTTTCTCAATTCAGGAAACCTAAAGGAGGCAGAAGCAACTTTACTAAAATCGGCTCGCTACTATCCTTACCATACCCGAACTCACCTAGCCTTGGGTAAGGTCAATTTGTTCATGGGGCACACAGCTGAAGCATATCTGGCCTACAACATGGCCATTGTAATGAATCCAAAATCTAGCTTTATTACAGAGTTTGAGGACGCCATTACCGGTAAATACGACAACAAAATTGACCATGTCAACTATCCTTATCCAGAAGGGGTTAATGCTGAAAAGTGGAATGAACTTAGATGGCTGTTGCAATCAGAGATGGCGTTAAACAAGTCCTTCAACTTCCCATATAAGCTCGACTTTGTTGTATGCCGTCAATCATATTTACTTTTTCAAAAGGCGATGTATGAGCCAAGCGACACCTCCATCTATAACCAGGAGTATGTGCGATTCTTTAAGGATGTGATGAATACCAATAACTTCGAGAATTTAATTTATTACCAATTTCAGAACACTGGAATTGTTTCAGTGAACCAGTGGCTTGAAAAGAACAAGTCGAAGTCGAAGCAGTTTGTTGGCTTAGCCGTGAAGGATATCAATGCATGGAGAAGCCAAGGATTTGAGCCTGTTAATACCAGCTCTAAAAAATTTGAGGTGAACTACTCAAGCAATGGGAACATAGTAAGCATGGGTAGCTATCTACCTGGCAATGATTCCTTAAAAACAGGAACTTGGGTGTTCTTCAACAACCTTGGTGGCATCAAAGAGGCTGGCAACTATAGTAAGGGTGAAATTGATGGAAATTACAAAATATACTACGATGATGGAACTCTAAAGCAAGACCTCAATTTTGCAAATGGGAAACTTAACGGCGATGCATCAACCTACTACCAAAATGGCAATCGATCGGGAGATTATCAGTTTAAGAATGATAGACGAAATGGTGTTTGCACATACTATAACTCTTCAGGCTTGGTTGATGAGCATAATGAATATACCGATGGCAAACTGGACGGCACTATCATAAAATACAACTATGGTGATTGTATTACTACCACATCACATTATAAGTCTGGTCTTGCAGAAGGTCCTGCAGATCAAACATGGATGAACGGCAACCTAGCGGAAAAGTATGCCTTTATTGATGATAGCCTTTCCGGTCCCTATAAAGCGTTCTATAAGAACGAAGTAACAAAGGCAGAAGGAAACGACTCGGCTGGAAACCAAGTTGGTGAATGGAAATACTACTTTGCAAACGGGAAATTAAAAGCTGTTGGAAATTATAGCAACAAAGGGGATCGGACTGGAGTTTGGCGTTATTACAACTTCAATGGCACACTTGAATCTGTTGAGGATTCATATGATGAGGGAAAACTAAATGGCACCCGCACGGAGTACTTTACCGATGGCAAGACAAAGGCGATTTATACCTATAAAGACGATGTACTTAAATCGGAGATGGCATTTGACCTTGCAGGAAATGTAGTTGTAAAGGCAGATACTACAAGCGAGACCTTTGTAGACAAGGACTACTTCGATAATGGTGTGCTGCGTTTGGAGGGTGGCATAAAGAACGGCAAACGCAATGGAATATGGAGGTACTATAATCCGAATGGGATCTTAACTGGCGAGAGCACCTATCTGGGTGGCGATCTATCAGGTCCGCAAAAAACGTACTACCTTAATGGTGAAATCCACACTGAATACTACTGTGATAGCAACAAAACTAACGGACTCTATAAGGAGTACTATGAGAATGGTCAGTTAAAGGCGCAAAGTTGGTATATCAACGATCTTCAGCAAGGCAGATATTTTAACTATTACATAAACGGTAAAATTCAGAACACGGGCTATCTTAATGAGGGTAAAAACGTAGGAACAATAAACTATTTCTACAGCAACGGCAGCCCTGACCTAGATCAGGTATACAACGATGACAACATTCTTGTTGGCATTAAGCAATACGACACTAAGGGTAATATGCTCAATTCTGCCATGCTACCAAATGGCAATGGAAAGTATACCCAGCACTACGAAAATGGACAATTACTGTGTATTGCAACCTATGCTAACGGAGGGTTAAACGACTCGCTCACGCTATTTTACCCAAATGGCAAAGTAATGGGGAAATGGCTTTACAAATATGGAAAGTTCGATGGCCATGCAAAACGCTGGGATACTAAGGGAAGTATTTCGATGGAAAAAAGCTATACGTTGGGTGATGAGGAGGGAGCTTACCGTAGCTACAATGATGGTCGCTTATTCTACGAAGCAAACTACCTTAACGACGAGCAGAATGGCATCACCAAAATATACCATACAAATGGGAAAGTGTACAAAGAGTATGAGTGGCAAAATGGTGAAAGAACTGGATTCTCCAGCTACTATTCATTCGACGGCTTCTTGATGTATCGGTTGAAATATCTAGAGGGTTCAATTATTGCCATAAGTTACATTGGCAAGGATGGAAAGATGGTGAAGGATATTCCCGTTGATAGATATTCAGGACTGATTGTTACCTACTTCCCGTCAGGTGTGGTTTCGGCCAGAATAAATTTTAAAAACGGGATGATCAACGGGATGAGAACGGAGTACTATGCATCTGGTGTAAAATTCAGGGAAACTGAATTTCTCTGCAACGACTACCACGGTTCAGATAAAATCTATTTCGCCAATGGGGCCATTTCTGAGCAAAGCGAATATAACTATGACGAGCTGAACAATAGTTACAAGAGCTTTTACGAAAGTGGCAAAATAAAGGAGGAGAGAACATACTATATGGGCGACCTAGAAGGTTGGTCAAGAACCTATGACAGCTCCGGAAAACTTACCCAGGAGGCAAGGTATATTGACGGCGCAATAGTTGAACTTAAAGTAAGCAAATAATGGTGCGAGCAACTTTTTTAACGACCCTTCTGCTTGCGCTTGTCTCGGCTGCCCTGAGTCAGCCTGCCGAAGACTATTCCTCCCTTAAAGCGTTATATCCTGACCAACCTGCAGTTTATACTCAACGATCGGAGGTGGTGGAAATTTTCAACACCGAAAAGGATGGTGTTAGCATGAGGGTGGAGGATCACGACGAACTCTTTATCTTGGCCGACGATGCTCTCCCCTTTGCTCCCGGGATGGAGTATTTCAACGCCACCTATGCCATCGAGAAAATTAAGGCCTACACAATGATTCCATTGGGTAAAAAATATAAGACGATGGAGGTAAAGGATTTTAACAAAACGACAGAGATGTCGAACAGCGTTTTCTTCGACGACCAGCAGGCATACAAATACACCTACCCCGCTGTATGTAAAGGGGCAAAGTTGGTGGAGGAAACAACTTACAGGACCACAAAACCGGAATACCCAATTGGATACCATTTTGGGATAAGTTTACCAGCGGCCAAGGAGAGCCTCATGGTTGTCTTTCCCGAAAGTGTCAAAATTTACTACAAGATGTTTGGCGACGATACCACAATGGTTCATCTTACCAAAACAAAAAAGGGAAAAACATGGACATACGTTTGGAATGCTAGTAATGTTAAAAGCTACACCAGTGAATCGGATGCCCCCAGTTCGCGATATTACTTACCACATATCCTTATAAATATTGCAAGCTATACCACCAATTCGGAAACGGTACCTGTAATTGGGTCGCTAACCGATTTATACCACTGGAATTACTCTCGAATAAAAGGGGTCAACAGTAATATTAAACCGGAAATAAGAGCGTTGGCCGACTCCATAACCAGCGGTGCTGACGATGAGCAGACGAAGGTTGCCCTAATCTATCGCTGGGTTCAGAAAAACATCCGTTATGTGGCTATCGAGGATGGTGATAACGGTTATGTGCCTCGCGAGGCTACTCTTGTATTGCAGCGACGCTATGGCGACTGCAAGGATAAGACCAGTCTTCTTCAGGCACTAATTTCCGCCATTGGGGCTGATGTGAGCTTTGCTTGGATTGGGACTCGCTCTCTTCCTTACAAATATTCGGAGTTCCCGTCGACGAATGTGGATAACCACATGATTGCCGTCTACCGAAATCCGAAGGGAGAGGTGTTTTTTCTGGATGGAACAACGCGCTACCACTCAATGGGGTTAAATCCATCTGAAATTCAAGGAAAGGAGTGCCTCGTTGCACGTGGACCCGATAAGTTCGACCTGCTGGTGGTACCAATTTCTTCGCCCGAAACCAACGCCATTATCGATTCGGTTTGGACAGAGATACGTCACGATACCCTTGTAGGTAGAGGCAGTAGTTACCTCTGTGGAGAAGCAAAAACAGATTTAATTGCCGCCTTTGTTAATGCCGAGGTTAAGGATTATCCAAAGGTGTTTGCACGTTATTTGGCAAAGGCAACAAACAAGTTCAACATCACGGGAATCAAGGTGTCCAACTTGAACCTCATAGAGGATACGCTCAAGGTAAACTACACATTTAGTTTTCCAAGTTATATCTCACTTCGGAGCGATAACTACTACGTAAATCTCAACCTTGACCGAATTCTGCAAGATGTGGCCATTAAACCGAAGAGAGACATCCCCATAGAGGTGGAGTATCCTTCAAAAAGAACCTTTGTGTGCACCTTAAGTCTTCCTGCGGGTTATGGCAAACCAATGTTACCAGCTGCTTCCAACTTCAACGGTGAAGCCTTTAATTTCTACCTTTCATACAAGCTGCAAAACAACTCCGTTGTACTTTCAAAGCAGGTTAGTATGAGCACCCTGCTCCTGCAACCCAACAGCTTCAATTTATACCGAAAGTTTTTAGGCAATCTCAACTCGGCCTATATGCAAACCATTGTTTTAAGAAAAAATTAGACCCATGATAAAACATACAATTTTTGCAACTATCGCATTATTGCTTAGCATTTCGCTATACGGCCAAATTAGTGAATATGCCTCCTACAGCTGGAGTAGCAACCCAACGGTCAATAATTCTGATACCATTAAGACCGTCGATGGAGCCGCCATATTGTTCGAAAAACGAATTCAAGAGGTGATTCCCAACAAGGACGGAATATTTGAGGAAATATACGTTTTTCACCGTATCGTGAAGGTTGAAACCGCAAACGCGGTGAGCAGCTTCAACCGTATCTACGTTCCGCTCACAGGTGTGATCGACATCCTTAGCCTAAAGGCTCGGTTTATTTCAAAAACAGGCAAGGTTACCGAACTCCCCAAGGAAAGTATTAAGGAGGTAGAAAACCTTGAAAATAAAGGCAACTACAAGGTTTTTGCCATAGAAGGATGCGAAGCTGGTGGCGCAATAGAGTATTTCTACGTTCTGCGTCGGTCGCTTAAGGAATTTGGTGGTATCACCGTGCAATCGGAGACCCCTCGATACAACGAGGAGGTGCTGTTTGTTTACCCCGATAAACTTGACTATGAGATCCGATCGTACAACGGATTTCCCAACTTTGAGTATCTTCCAGCCAAGAACGACAAGAAGTATCTTACAGCCAAGGCGGCCTACATTCCTGGTATAGAATCGGAAAAGTATGCCGACTATGATGCAGATATGATGTGCTATGAATACTCCTTGGTCTACAATACCTATACTGGAGTATCACGAATCTACTCTTGGTCTAAGTCGGCCAAATTCTTCTACTCCAGCATCTACAACCTAAGCTCGAAGGAGGAGAAGGCTGTTAGCAATTTCTACAAAACAATTAAGTTTAACAATCAAGAGATCAGGAGCAGGATTAGGGCTATTGAGGCCAAGATAAAGACAGACATTGCCGTATCAACCGATATCGACAAAGACCTTCCGTTGGATGAGATTGTAAAACAAAAGCATGCCTCTTCACGTGGGGTAACAAAATTGCTCATTGCGCTGTATCAGCTGGCAGGTATAAAGGTTGAGATGGTGCTCACCTCCGACCGAACCAATCGCCCCTTCGATCCTACCTTCAACTGCATGAACTTCCTCAATGATTTTCTTCTTTTCTTTCCGGAAATCAACGATTATATTGCGCCCGATAATCCAGCCTATCGGCTAGGCGTCATTCCTGAAGACCTCACAGCAACCTACGGCATTTTTTATCACCCCATTGAGTACGATAAGTCCCAGAAAGGACTTGGCTACGATATTCGAAGAATACCGCAAGTGAGCGAAAGGCAAAATGGCGACTCCATGCTCATAAACGTGGCATTGAATCCGGAAACAATGGAAGTTTCGGTAAAAACGCATCGGGTTTGGACCGGCGCATTAGCACAAAACTATCAATCGTTTTGGGGGTTTATTACCGATGATAGGCGGCAGACGATTGTAAAAAATGTGTTTAACCTCGGCACCGATAATAGCCAGCTGGTAGACTTCAAAGTAAAGAACTATGAGCTCTCCGACATTGGTGTAAATCCTTTGATTTTTGACGTCACTCAAGTTGCTCCATCACTGGTTGAACGCGCCGACAACGACATACTAGTTCACATTGGTGAGGTTATTGGCTCACAATCGGAACTCTATCAGGAAAAAGAGCGCAAGCTACCCATTGCCGTTAGCATTGTTATGCATTACTTCCGTCAAATTGAGTTTAAGATTCCGGTAGGTTATAAAATTTCGAACCTTGCGGACCTCAATATGAAGGTGGAGATGCTTGTTGATGGAAAACCAAGCTGTGCATTTTACGCAAGTTACACCCTTGATGGCAACGTGCTAAAAATTATCTCCCGAGAGATATACACTCAGGAGAACTATCCTGCCTCCGATTTTGCACAGTTTCGAACTGTAATAAACGCCGCCGCCGATTTTAACAAGAAAACCTTAGTTCTAACTAAAAAGTAGCTGACACTACACCATAAAAAAACCGCTTCCTTGTGAAGCGGTTTTTTTATTTTCTCACGGTTAAAATAGGCCGAATAGTTGAGCGTCTATCTTGTCTATCACCAAGCTTAAATCTTCAGGTTTCTCGTGGAAATCTAAGGCATCGCGATCAATTATCAACATCTTGCCCAACGTGTAGTCCTCAATCCACTTATCGTAGCGCTCGTTTAGGCCTTGAAGGTAGTCGAGCCGAATGGTGTTCTCATACTCACGCCCCCGTTTTTGAATCTGACTCACGAGGGTTGGCACAGAGGCCTTGAGGTAGACAAGTAAATCGGGTGGCTTTATGAGTGAGGTCATTAGGTTGAAAAGTGAAAGGTAGTTGGCAAAATCACGAGGAGTCATCAGTCCCATGTCGTGGAGGTTTGGCGCAAAAATCATGGCATCCTCATAGATGGTTCTGTCCTGTACCACAGCCTTCTCGCCGCGTTGAATATCGACCACCTGCTTAAACCGGCTATTCAGAAAATAAATTTGAAGGTTGAAGGACCAACGTTTCATATCTTGGTAAAAGTCCTCCAGGTATGGGTTGTCGTCCACGTCCTCATACATGGCTTTCCAGCCATAATGCTTGGATAAAAGAGTGGTAAGCGTTGTTTTTCCAGAACCAATATTTCCGGCAATGGCTATATGCATGGCGTCAAATTTATTTTCGCTGAAGAAAATTGAGAGGCAACTTTGCGGCAGTAAGCTGCGATCCTTTTACAAAAAAAAGAAAATTTTTCCCGATTGAAAAACTTTCAATTGTCCCCAATTGGGGAATTATTACTGATGGATCCTCGGTGACCAATGTATTAAGGGAACACAAGTCGCCGTGCCTGTTGATAAAAAAAATATTTTCTCCCATTGGCTGAAAATGCGCTGCTGCCTCTGGCTCCGGAATGAGTTTCCGGAACGAGCCAAATTTATCGAATATTGCAATGCCCTTCCCAGCAATTCCTAGGTAAAGCGAATTACCATACGATTTAAGTTCAGTGGGGGCATCCTGCGAAAGGATTGGACTCAAATCGTTGGACGAGTATGCCGTTGAACCGACATTGCGGTAAAAGAGCAACTTCTCCTGCAAGCCATCGAACACCCAATAACCGCCATCTTGCATGGCGCAGGCAAAGAGAGGGAAAGAGGCTCCCATATCAGGTAGGTATTGCGATTCGCCAATTGGAGATAGATTATTGTCGAGCAGGGTGATACGGTAAAAATCTTTCTGAAAAAGCAGAACCTTGAATGGATCGGTAGGGTCTACAGACGTAATATGGCCGAACACCGGTCTAAAGCGGGCTACTATTGTAAAGGTTGAATCCATTTTTTCGACCTTATCCCCAGCAACAACGTAGCAGTTATCGAAAACGTCGGTAAAAATTTTAGAATTTTGGGAAACAGCAATGGATCGCTGACCATTTGCCACGCTGCATAAGAGTGATAATGCAGCAGCTGTAAGCATTTTTAAAACAACGGGGTGTTGCTTTATCATGGCTACATTGATTCGTTGAGATCGAGCAACTCGTTAACGTAATCACGG
Organism: Williamwhitmania sp.; assembly: GCA_035529935.1. Lineage (NCBI taxonomy): Bacteria > Pseudomonadati > Bacteroidota > Bacteroidia > Bacteroidales > Williamwhitmaniaceae > Williamwhitmania > Williamwhitmania sp. The sequence continues at coordinate 27,479 of DATKVT010000183.1, forward strand.
CTATTGAACAACCTAGGAATTTTATTCTGACCACCCAACTTTCCTTTGGAGTGCAGCCAACGATAAAAGACACCTTCCTTAAGGATGTGAACAACTGGACGATCGAGGGTGATGCCCTTGAAGCGCTTTGCCTCATAGTCGGAATTTACCGAGCAGAGCTTTTCATCCAGCACGGTAACGAATAATTCTAAATCAACTGGAGCAGTTTCAAACTCCACCAACCACTCGTGCGCTCCCTTCGTGGTGTCGGTCATGAATATGGGACCTGCGGTGTATTCCCTTACCAATGCACCGGTCTTCTCGCAGGCAGCTTTTATGGCGGCGTCGGCATTCTCAACAATTACCTCTTCGCCAAAAGCGTTGATAAAATGGCGAGTTCTACCCGAAATTTTCACGCGATGAGGAAAGGTGGAGGTAAATATCACCGTGTCGCCAACCATGTATCGCCACAATCCAGAGTTTGTGGAAATTACAATTGCGTAATTCTTTCCTGGCTCAATTTCAGCAACGGTGTAGGCTTTGGGCGTATCTCTATCGAGCTCCTCCATTGGAACGAACTCAAAAAATATTCCGTGATCAAGGAGCAACATCATATCGTTGCGTGAGAGATCATCCTGAAAGGCAAAAAAGCCTTCGGAGGCATTGTAGGTCTCCATGTAGCGCATCGACGACGATGGAATAACCTTGTGATACTGCTCACGGTAGGGGCTAAAGCTAACGCCACCATGAATGAACAGTTCCAGGTTGGGCCACACATCCAGCAGGGTATCCTTGCCGGTAACCTCCAGTATACGCTTGATCATCACAAGATTCCAGGAAGGAGCTCCGGCAAAGCAGGTCACATTTTCGTTCACCACCTCGGCTATCATCTTTTCGAGCTTCTCCTCGAAGTCGGCAATGAGCACAATCTCTCGACTTGGTGTTCGGTAGAAGTTAGACCAGGCAGGCATATTTTCGATGAGAATGGCAGATAAATCACCAACGGCTTGATCACCACCTATGTGATCAATTTGATGACTACCGCCAAGGGTGAGGCATTTCCCCTTGAATATCTCCGTATCGGGGCACTCCTTTGTAAAGTAGGTAAACATGTCTCGACCAGCACGGAAATGGTTCTCCCGAAGCCCTTGGTTGCTAACAGGAATAAATTTACTCTTTGAATCGGTGGTTCCCGACGACTTTGCGAACCAACGAGTTTCACTGGGCCAAAGCACATTGCGCTCACCAGCGCGCATTCTATCGATAAAAGGTTTTAATTTCTCATAGTCGCGGATGGGAACACGCTCCTGAAATTGACGGATGGTGGTAATATTGCCAAAACCGTACTGCTTCCCAAATTGTGTTTTACGCGCGCGTTCGAGAAGGCTAAACAATACCTGCTTTTGAGTGTCGAAAGGATTTTCAGCCGATTGCAGTATTCTTTTGCTACTTCGAAAGCTAAGCCAACGGTAGATTGAGTTCACCAGGGGAATGTACATGTAAACATCAGAGTTGATTCAGTCACCAAAGATAGCACTTTTGAACGTTTTACCGCTATTACAATCAAACTGTATTGATACTTCAAGCACCTTTCATTTCGAACGGTTTTTTGCTATTCCGATTTTAGATTATAATTTAGCAGCTCTTATATCGCTCTTTTTATAACCAAAAAATACCTCATCATGTTTAGTCAAGAAACATACATTGACCGAAGAAATAAACTTCGCAAGAAGTTTAAATCGGGGTTATTGCTCTTCTTGGGCAATACCGAAGCTCCCATGAATTATCCCGGTAATACGTACCCGTATCGCCAGGATAGCAACTTCCTATACTTCTTCGGTGTCGACCATCCAGGGTTAGCTGCCGTAATGGATATTGAAGCAGGGACCGACTGTATTTATGGCGACGACTACACCATGGACGACATTATTTGGATGGGACCTCAGCCAACTATTACCGATATGGCTAAACCTGTTGGTGTTCATAGCGTTCACCCGCTCAAGGATTTAGCCAACACCATCAATAGTGCCCTGAAGCATGGCCGTAGAATTCACTTCCTGCCGCCATACCGTGCCAATAACATTCTTCAGCTCTCTAACCTATTGGGTATTCACCCCAACTTTATTAAAAACTATACCTCCGTTAACTTTATCAAGGCAGTAATTTCACTACGCTCCATTAAGGACGAGTTGGAGATTGCTGAAATTGAAAAGGCATGCCACATTGGCTACCAAATGCACGTAGCCTCCATGAAAATGGCCAAGCCGGGTGTATACGAGAGGGAGATTGCAGGCCATATTGAAGGCATTGCGCTGGGACACGGGAGTATGGTTTCGTTCCCCATTATTCTGAGCCAGAATGGTGAAACGCTTCACAACCACTACCATGGCAACAAGTTGGTTGAGGGTAGAATGATGGTTACCGACGCTGGTGCCGAAACGGAGATGCACTATGCCTCCGATTTTACACGAACCGTTCCGGTTGGTGGCAAGTTCTCTACCAAACAAAAGGAGATTTACGATATTGTGCTGGCGGCTAACAATCGGGCCATGGAGATTGCCAAACCCGGCATCACATACCAGAGCGTTCACCTCGAGGCGTCAAGGGTAATTGCCCAAGGGTTGAAGGAACTTGGAATTATGAAGGGTAACGTTGAGGAGGCAGTTCGTAACGGTGCTCACGCCCTCTTTATGCCTCACGGCTTAGGCCACATGATGGGCCTCGACGTGCACGACATGGAGGACCTTGGCGAGAACTACGTTGGTTACGACGATGAGGTATCACGCATCGACCAGTTTGGAACCGCTTACCTGCGCCTTGGTCGTAGACTCGAGCCTGGTTTTGTGCTGACCGACGAGCCTGGAATCTACTTTATTCCAGCACTTATCGACCAGTGGAAGAGCGAAAAAATTAACGCTTCGTTTATCAACTACGACAAGGTGGAGGAGTATCGTTCATTCGGCGGCATCCGCATTGAGGACGACCTGCTCATTACCGACAAAGGTGCCCGTCTGCTTGGTAAAAAGCGCATCCCGGTTACCACCGAGGAGATTGAGGAAACAATGAGAGGCTAATCTTCTCACGCTATATAAAAATAGAAGAGGCTGCTTTTTGAGCAGCCTCTTCTATTTTTTCACTCACCCCCATTAACGATGCTGCGCTAGGTAGGTATCAACGCGCAGCTTAACGTTCTGGCGTATGTCCATCCAAAATAGGTTGTAGTCGTAAACGTGGAGATTCTTTAACTTCTTAATCTTTGCAGGCATAGCCTTAGGCAATGAAACCCACAGGATTTTGGAGTCTGGCTCAATACCAGCCGAAACCTTCCCCGTTACCAGCTTGTTGAAACCGTAAAGGGCGCCCTTTGAGCTGTCGCGCGAAACCGTCCCCGGCTGCGTGGTCCAAGTAAGTGGATTTACGCACACGGAGTTTCCATTTTCCGCTTCAACTCCTCGAAGAATCTCACCCTGCCGATAGCTTCTCCATCCAACAAAGCAACCTGTTTGAGTTGGAGTGGTGCCAACGGGGATGTGCTTAAAATCATCAGTTTTAATCTGGTATCCAACTATGTAAGCACACACCAGCTGCTGTTGAAGCGGTTTTCCATCGAAAAACTCCTTGAGAAGCCGGATAGCCATGAGGCTACCTTGGCTGTGAGAGGCAATAATAATGGGCTGGCCATGATTCTCGTGGTCGAGGTAGTATTGAAACGCTTTTCGAACATCACCATAGGCCAAGTCGAAGGCCTTCTGGGCGCTGGGTGACGTGCGTACAAAAAACGCCTTAATGTTAGCCTGACGGTAGCGTGGGGCAAAAACCCGACAACTCCCATTAAACACCGTAGTCTGATAGAGTATGGCTCGTGCATCCGTTCTATTGTTTACTGCTGTGTCGGTTAAATCGGCATTCCACGAGCCCGTTTTTATATTCATCGCGTAGCTGGTCGGGTAAATAAAGAAAACATCGGCTAGACTGTCGCGCCTCTCGCTGGAGAGGAAAGCAGGAATACTATCGCTACTGTCATGCTTGTATGGCGACGCTGCCCAGTAGAAGAGGTTACTATAATCAGGTTCGGGTCCGCTATTCTCTGCTGAATTACGGTCAAATTTCCGCTCCAAACCCTTCTGCAACAATGGTCGAGTTTGGGCGCTGATTGACGATGTAATCAACGAAAAAAACAGAGGTAGAAAAAACAATTTTTTCATGGTCGATAAATTTTGAAACTGAACACTTCCTGTGCTCTATGCAAATTCTACAATCCAATTAACAATTTCCCTACTATTTTGGTGATAAACAGAAAGCGTTTTGTCGCTATGGTTTAGTATATAATGAATAGATGACGCTATAGAATTCAGAATGTGGAAAACAAATCGTTTCTTCGAAAACTGCAATTTTTTAGATGCAAGCAAGCCATGTCGACTACATCAGCTACTTTTGTGGAAAATGAAGTGGTATGGAAAAGGCAATTAGCTATGGTGGAACCAGCTTGGTTTTCGCCGACAATGGCAAGGGGAATCCAGTGGTGCTGCTGCACGGCTACCTCGAATCGCAGGAAATTTGGTATAGCTTTGCCGAGAAGTTGAAAAAAAATGGTCATCGGGTAATTACACTCGACCTCCCCGGGCATGGCCTGAGCGGCGTTGCTGGAGAGGAGCACTCCATGGATTTTCAGGCCGGTGCGGTACTGGCCATTATCAACGACCTGAAGTTGGAAAAGTGCGCACTGGTAGGACACTCAATGGGTGGTTACGTTTCCCTCACCTTCGCCAAGAACTACCCAGAGCGATTGGCTGGCCTCTGCCTCTTTCACTCCACCCCTAACCCCGACAGCGACGATAAGCGCGCCAATCGCGACAGCGAAATTGAGCTGGTAAAGGGGGGCAAGGTGGAGCTGATTGTCAAAACAAACATCCCCATGGCTTTTGCCCGCGAAAACCACAAAAGGATGGAGGAGCAGATTGAGGAGGCAACCCTAATCGCCATGGAGACGGAACCCGACGGGATTATTGCCTGCCTCCGGGGCATGAAGACGAGACCCGATACCAACGATGTGCTGGAGAAGTTAAAACTCCCGTTGCTGCTGATTTTTGGGAAAAAGGATGCCTACATTTCCGAAGAGGTTGCTCAAAATATGGCCCAACGTTTTTCCATGCACCAAACAGTCTTCCTCGAAAACAGCGGCCACATGGGTTTTATGGAGGAGGAGGCAAAGAGCGTTGAGCTCATTGCTGGCTTTGTGGATAAGGCATTTGCATAAAAAGTGACGGGTGACTGAAACGTGACCAGTGACAAAAATGGCTGAAGTTATGAGGCTGCTTACCAATCGATGTTTTTCTGTGAAACTCTGTGAATCCTCAGTGCTACACCGTGTAACTAAAACCAAGCAACGCGAGCTCCGTCAAGAAGCCGGACAGGTCGCCGAAGGCAAACAAACACCTATAAACCTAACTTCCTAAACGCCTAAATCGCTAATCCCCTAGCCGCTACTCATACTTCAGCGATTCTATGGGGTTTTGTCGTGCGGCCTTTAAACTTTGGTAACCCGTAGTAAGTGCTGCAATAATTAGCACCGTGGCGGTTCCGAGCACAAAATACCATGGGTTAATGGTGATTCGGTAGGCGTAGTCGTTTAGCCAGCTGTTTATTGAGAAGTAGGCGGCCGGCCATGCCAGCAAGGCGGAGAGCAGAATCAACCCTGCAAAACTCTTCGAAACCATGTTGAATATGCTGAACGAGCTGGCACCATGTACCTTTCTTATGCCTATCTCCTTGGTCTTTTGCTCCACCGTAAAGGCAGCCAAGCCAAAAAGACCAAGACAGGCGACCACAATTGCCATAACGGCAAATATGGTAAATATGGTTCCCATTCTGTTTTCGGCTTCGTACTGAGCAGCAAAATCTTGGTCAAGAAAGCTGTAGTTGAATATGGCCTGCGGTGCAAACTGCTTAAATGTGGTTTCAATTTTCGAAAGAGCCTGCTCAACCATGCTGGGCTTAATCCGAATTAGGGCGTCGGAATATTGCCAGTCGTAGGTTCCACGCTGGATAATCAGCGGGCCAATATTTTCGTGTAAAGAGTGAAAATTGAAATTCTTTACCACACCTACGACTACTCCTTTTATTGTGTTTGGCTTATCTCCATACCAAGTAATTTGCTGCCCAATGGGATCGTCCATATTTAGACTTTTACAGGCTGATTCGTTGAGAATAAAGGTGGCAACCGAATCGGAGGCAAACTCTTGGGAGAATGCCCTTCCCTTTGCCATGGGTATTTCGAGCACTTTGAAAAAATCATCGTCGACCCACAAGTCAGCGGCATTCACCTCCTCTTGGTCCGACTTCCACTGGATACTGTGGTTGTTGAATTGGCCGCCGGGAATGTTCGATGCCCTACCCACCAAAACAATGCTCTTGTCCTGTTCCAAGGTTGATCTAAATGCCTCGAAATGATGCTTTATTGCATCCACCCTTAAGGGCAGTACCACCACTTGATCCTTGTTAAACCCTAGATTTTTATTCTTGAGGAGTTGAATTTGACCGGAGATGGCTAAGGTGAATATTATTAGAAAGGTGGAGATGGCAAACTGAAAGGTAACCAGCAGTTTTCGTAGGTTAATGTTGGAGTGCGACACCGAAATTTTACCCTTTAGCACTGTAATTGGCTTGAAGGAGGTGAGGAAAAATGCGGGATAGCTTCCAGCCAACAATCCCACTACAGCAGCAACAACCAGCAAGCCTAAGGAAACAAACACCGATTGGCCTATCAACGACTGCAAATGCTTTCCGGTTAGTTGGTTGAACAGCGGCATGAAAAGTTCAACCAGCAAGGCAGCAAATATCACAGCACCCAACGCAAGCAACATTGATTCTACCAAAAATTGGCTAACCAGTTGGCCCTTTCGTGCACCGAGGGTTTTGCGTACGCCAACTTCACGGGTACGCTTTTCGCTTCGCGCTGTGGCCAAGTTCATGTAGTTGAAAATGGCAATCAGCAGAATAAGAAGCGCAGTAACTGAAAAGGCGTAAACATAAGCCATGTTGCCATTTTTTCCCAACTCCCAAATCATGTTGGAGTGCAGGTGAATACTGGTAATCGGTTGAAGTAGTAGTTGGGTATCGTTTTCTTTTACGCTCTCCTTCTGCTCGGGGGTGAGTTTAACGTAGTTCCATATCCAAGTATTCATCTTACCCTCTACCGTTTTTTGGTCGGCACCTGGTGCAAGCACTATGTAGTTGTAGTGGCCAAAATCGTTCCATGTGTAGTAGTTAGGGAGATTCCCGTTATTGTTCGCTCTATCGCGGGCCTTAAGGCTTACATACGAAATTAGGAAATCGAAGGTGAAGTGGGTGTTGGCTGGAATATCCTTCACTACTCCGGTAACCTCAAGATTTATATTACCATCAACTTTAAGCATTTTTCCCAGAGCTTGCTCTTTGCCAAAATACTTCTTGGCCATACTTTGGGTAATAACTATCCCCATTGGGTTTTTAAGCGCAGTTGCAGGGTCGCCAGCGATAAATGGAAACTGAAATACCTGAAAAAAGGTGGAGTCGGCCGACATAAAGCCCTTCTCCTCAAACTTATGGTTGTTATACTCAACGGTAAATTCTCGTCGCGTAAGCCCTATTCCCCAAATTGGCGAGATGCTAACACCATTGGTCACTTCAGGAAAATCGGCCACCATGGCCAGCGGCATGGGGTGTGGTGTTCGAGGCTGGCTCCATTGGGTCTCCTTAAGTATGATGCGATAAATTCTGTTTGCATTAGGGAGATAGCGGTCATAGCTCAACTCATCGTTTATCCAAAGGGCGATAAACATGCAGCTGGCTAGTCCAATGGCTAACCCAATGAGGTTTATGAAAGAGAAACCGACGCTGCGCTGAATACTTCTTATGGCTGTGGTAAAATAGTTTCGTATCATGGCTATATGGTGTTACAGTTTCCACTTTTAACAATTCTAAGGCCAATGCCATTAACTTTTTGATATAGTCATAGTTACTGAAATTTTCAAATCTTTTTTAGTGTGCGTTTTTATCTCAACTGTGTTCGATACCGCACATTTTAGTGCCATGGCATTAATCGTTCGATTGTTGAAGATAGTAGCTTAGTTTGATTTAGATTTCTAACTTTGCGATTCGAGTTTCGAAAATGGGAGAATTTAAGTTTATAGACCTGTTTGCTGGTGTTGGTGGTTTTCATGTAGCCATGGAGGAGCTGGGAGGTGAATGCGTTTTTGCTTCCGAAATCAACAAGTTCTCCATTGCAACTTACTGTGAAAACTTTGGGATGGATGCAGGGTTTGATATTTGTTCTGTAGCTGCTGAAGGTATTCCTTCCCACGATTTGCTCTGCGGCGGCTTTCCCTGCCAGGCATTCTCCAAGGCTGGGAAACAGAGCGGTTTCGACGATACTCGCGGGACCTTATTCTTCGAAATAAAGCGGATTCTTACCGTTCATCGGCCTAAGTATATTGTGCTGGAAAATGTGCGCAATTTGGTATCACACGATAGTGGTAACACCTGGCGCGTTATCTCAAAGAACTTGAAGGAGCTGGGCTACATCATTACCGAAATGCCCATTATCATGAGTCCGCATCAGCTGGGTGTACCGCAGCTTCGCGAGCGAGTTTATATTCTGGGTATCCATAAGAGTTGCACTAGAATGAAGAGTTTGTCTATCAACGTTCCTGTGCCAAAAAAGCACAGCACCAACGCTCACTCCATTCTTAACGGCTCTGCAGGAGACGATTTCCATATTTCTGAGTACGAGGAGATGGTGCTCAATGCTTGGGACGAGTTTATACATGGGGTTGATGTTCAGACCATAGGCTTTCCTGTTTGGTCAGAAGAGTTCGGTGCCACCTACGATTTTTCCAACCTACCTCGCTGGAAGCAGGATTTCATTGTCAAGAACAGGGAATTCTATATTCGCAACAAATCGTTCCTAAAGAGTTGGCTGAAACGTCATCGGAATTTGGAGCAGCTTGTGCCCACCCATAAGAAGTTTGAGTGGCAAGCAGGGGATAGCATAAAGAGTGTGTGGGAGGGCATTATCCAATTTCGACCTTCGGGAATTAGGGTAAAGCGACCTACAGAATTTCCGGCTCTGGTAGCCATGGTTCACATCCCAATTATTGGGTGGGAAAAGCGAAGGCTAACTCCACGTGAGGCTGCAAACCTTCAGAGTTTTCCAAAGGATTTTAAGATTAATTCCAATACCCAGCAGGCTTACAAACAGTTTGGCAATGCAGTAAACGTTAAGGTGGTGAAGTTTTTAGCAGAACAGCTGTTTAAGTTGGGTGAGCATCCATAGCCTTTAGCTGTATTGTGTTTGGCTTCAGGCATGTTGGTTTGAAGGTTGGTTATCATAAATTTTGCCAATGAAAAAAGATATAGTTCCAAAATATTACTCTCCAGCAGAAGAAAATACGAACATAATTTCTCACGCTGTAGGATTTGCTTTAAGCATTCTGGCCACGGTTCTGCTGGTTGTGCATGCTGCTAAATTCGGCACAGCAAAGCACATTGTTAGCTTTGCCGTATTTGGAGTTAGCTTAATGGTGCTCTACGCAGCCTCCACGCTATATCATAGCGCAAAAAAAACAGAGAGGCGAAATCGGTTAAAAATATTTGACCATACTGCCATCTACATTCTCATTGCCGGCACCTATACCCCTTTTACCTTGGTTACCCTTGCAGGCACAACCGGCTGGGTGATTTTTGGAATTGCTTGGGGTGCAGCATTGGTTGGGGTAGTGCTGAAGCTCTTCTTCACGGGTCGGTTTTCAATAGCCTCCACCGTAATGTATGTGCTCATGGGGTGGGTTGTTGTTTTTGCAATTAAACCGTTGATAAACGCCTTGCCCGCAGAGGGGCTATTTTGGCTTTTTGCGGGTGGCGTGGCCTATACCGTCGGCGCCATACTCTACAGCATTAAAAAAATTCCATTCAACCATGCCATATTCCATATCCTTGTTTTGGTGGGTAGCTTCTGCCACTTCATCTCCATATTCTACTATGTTTTACCAAGCCGATAATCGTGGATGAGGGCATGATTACATAACAGGGAGGTTGACCAATTTTCAACCATCTCTCAACTTGTGCGCTGGTGACGAACTTGATTAATGACCAAGTTTTTGTTCGCTGGTTTGCTAGAAAAAAATCGTTTTTGCTATATTTGATAACAAGGATGCCCCGTGCTGAATGAATGTTTAAGACTATGGGTAAAATACTCCTTATCTGTTAAAAGTTAGATTGAGAGAGCACGAAACTTGCACTATGGCAAAGGAAGAGTATGTTGCCTAAGTTTTGTGGATGATTTGAAATAATATATTTATTGTAAACCACTGCTGATGCCCAATACTGCTGCAAAGACGCCCTTGAATCTAGGCGAATTACTGAAGAATAGCGATTCAAAAAATCTCAAGCGACTTCCACGGTTCGTAATATGGCTCTTTGAAAAGATAATTTGTCAGGACCAGATGAATGCCGTTATCAATAAGTATATCGACAATGTTGGCGTTAGCTTCCAGCCACAGGTTATTAAGGAGTTTAATATTACGCTGAATGTTCGCGGGGTGGAGAACCTTCCCGATAGTTCGCGCAGTTTTTTTGTCTCGAATCACCCGTTTGGGGTAATCGATGGGCTCATTCTCACCTACTACGTTGGACAGAAGTATGGAGATCTGAAGGCTATTGGTAACGATGCTTTTCTGCACGTTCCAACGTTGCGACCATTGATTGCTGCAGTGAATGTGTATGGCCGAAGTTCCAAGGAATATATCGCGGCGCTGGACGAGGTGTACCATTCCGATGTTGCCATTACCCATTTTCCAGCAGGGGCAGTTTCAAGGGTTTATCACGGAAAAGTGCAAGATGCCCCTTGGCAGAAAAGTTTTATAACCAAAGCTATCGCTACTAAGCGCGACGTCGTACCGTTTTATTTTGAAGGAGGTAATTCACGCTTCTTTTATTTCATCTACCGACTGAGGAGTTGGCTGGGTATTTCCGTAAATTTTGAACTTATGTTGCTTCCTCGGGAGATGTTTAAAAAGAGGAATAAGACAATTAGCATAGTGATTGGAAAACCAATCTCCTGGGAAAGTTTCAACAGTTCAATGACACACTACGAGTGGGCCCAAAAAGTTCGTGAACATGTTTATAAAATGGGGCAATCAAAGGAGGAGGTAGAATTTATACCTTAAATAATTTTGGGCAATTTCGCTTATTTGCGATGAGGTTTCGGCACCTTGTTGTAATGCACAGGTATTGACATGTAAGGTCCTTTGCTTCAAAATATTATTATCCTAATTTGAAGTTTGTTTTCTTTTTTGTGCTGGCTTTAAAGCAGAATAATTAGTCTAGGCCGGAGGATAATAGACTCCTATGGATTTTCCATTTGCAACATAATTTGAACGGTATCCTCGAACTTTTTTAAAACTTTTTAACAATTTAAATATCTGGTTGATTTGATTTTAGCCATTGATACTGTCTGTGATGTGGCTAACAGAGAATATCGGTACAGAGAAATATATACATTTACCCGTTCGTCCTAAACGCTAACCTGATGATTAAGGAGAATCTAATTCAATATTTTGAGGAAAGCATTCATACCAACTGGGATAGTAATGCTTTGGCCGACTATAAAGGCTCCTCAATTACCTATGGCGAGGTGGCCAACCGTATTGCTCGCTTGCATCTTATGTTTGAGCGTAATGGTATTAAACCCGGCGATAAGGTGGCCTTATTGGGGAAAAACTCCATTTCTTGGGCCATTGTTTACCTTGCAACCATTAGCTATGGTGCGGTGATTGTACCAATTTTACCCGATTTTCGGCCAGTTGACGTTCACCACATAGTGAACCACTCCGATTCGGTTGTGCTGTTTGTTGGCGATGCTCTAGCCACTGCGCTTGACTTTGGACAAATGGATAACCTACAAGCCATTATTTCACTGGATACACAACAGGCGGTCTTTGCTAAAAGCAGTAAGGTTGTTGCTGACCTGGATGCGCTAGATAGTCTTTTTTCTAGCTGTTACCCCAACGGTTTAGATGTTAACAACTTTACGCTCCCCAAGGTAAGCAATAGTCAACTTTCTGTGATCAGCTATACTTCGGGAACCACAGGCTTTTCGAAGGGCGTTATGCTTGCCCTCAACAGCCTTTCCGCCAACATACGCTATGCTAGGGCAAATATGCCACTTAAGTCGGGCGATAACATTGTTTCGTTCCTTCCGCTGGCTCATGCCTATGGCTGTGCCTTTGAGTTCTTATTCCCCTTTACACTCGGTTGCCACATAACGTTTCTTACCAAGGTACCGTCACCGCAGGTTGTGGTGCAGGCATTTAAGGAGGTTCGCCCTCGGCTTATCTTGTCGGTGCCCCTGGTGGTTGAAAAAATTTATAAGAGGCAGATTATACCAGTGATATCCAAGTTCCCAACGAGTTGGTTAATTAGGATACCCTTATTGAACCAGGTTGTCTTTAAAAAGATTAACCACAAACTCACTGAAACATTTGGTGGTAATTTTCATGAAATTGTTGTTGGCGGAGCTGCCTTTAATGCAGAGGCAGAGACGTTTTTTCGTAAAATTAAGTTTCCCTGTACCGTGGGCTATGGTATGACCGAGTGTGGCCCGCTAATAAGCTACTCTTCGTGGCAAACAACGAAACCATTTTCCACAGGATTGCCGGTGGATACGCTACAGGTTAAGATTGATTCGGAGGATCCATTCTCCATAGTTGGTGAGGTGTTGGTGAAGGGTGAAAATGTAATGTTGGGCTACTATAAGAACGAGGAGGCTACCCATGCTGTAATCGACGAAGATGGCTGGCTCCATACCGGCGACCTCGGCGTTCTCGACAAGGAGGGTAATATCTATCTGAAGGGACGGAGCAAGAATATGATCCTTGGAGCATCGGGTCAGAATATATACCCAGAGGAGATTGAGAGCGTTCTCGACAACAAGTTTGGCGTAATGGAGTCGCTTGTAATAATGAACAATGGACAGCTCCACGCGCTCATCTTTCCCGATTTTGAAACGCTGGAGTCAAATAACATTGGCCGCGAAGAGATTGATTCACTCATGAAGCATAACCTGCACGAGGTGAATCATCAGCTGCCATCGTTTATGAAGTTGGCCAAGTTTAGCATTCATCAAGAGGAGTTTGAGAAGACTCCCAAGCGTAGTATTAAGAGGTATTTGTATTCAGATAACTAGTTGAATTACAAAAACAATACGCCTCCGATTGGGTGTTTGTTTTGGTGGAATCTTGGAATATGGGAGGGCGATGTGCAGAGCCGCACACCGCCCTCTCATTCTCTTACCTTACCGTTATCTTCTTCAACCCCTCTCTTCCAAAGAAAATTGGGAAATACATAAGTTCGGCGCGAGCCGGGTTGAGCGTAAACCTGCCCGTAAACCGAGGAATCAATTTTATCTCCACATCATAAACTCCCGGCGAAAGGCTTGAGAAGAATACCGCAACGTGATCCTTAAACTTCTCACGGTAACATTCACCACGACCCCACGGTTGATTGTCATCATACGAGCAGCCTGCAGGGATTGGTATTTCGAGCATGGTGTAGGGCGATAGCTTTTTAACCGTTACCTTAACCCAAAGCGAAACGGATTTGCCAGCCGTAAGAAACGCTAGCTGGCTTGGCTTAATCTCCTCTTTGTCCCCAAAGTGGCTGGTTACGGTAAAGTAATCATCTACGGCTGCTGGTTTGCGGTTGTGCCGCTCCATGTAGGCTGTGATAAATACAGGCCGTCCACCCGACTTTGTAATTGTTATCGTTCCTTTTGGTTCGATGGTTGAAGTGTAGGGAAATTTTCGAATTACGGTGGAATCATCGGCGTTCTTGATAGTTATGGATGGATCACCTAGCCTATTTGCCACAAAAAGGTCTGGATAAATGGCATCTACAAGTGCCGTTTTGCTGTAGGTGTTGATATAGTTACCGCTATTGAGTTCGTAGTAGAAGTAGCGCCTTATCCTCGGTAACCAATCCTTGTGTAGAGAATCTAGCTTAAGCATCTTATACATTTGGGAGGTTAGAATGTTAGATTCCCTATCAGGCCAAATGGAGAAGTTTCCCCAGTATGCTCCATTACCGAATGAAGGTTTTGCTCTTTTTATGAGGCTATCGGGAACAGTTTTAATAATACCCAGCGACATCTTAACAAAGGAAAGCTTTATGGCTGAGGCTAAGCTGGTGTCCTTAGCGTTTTTGCGCAACTGCTCGGCTCTCAGCACCCAGGGGGTTAAATCCACCGTGGTATCAATCATATGTATGGTGTTGATGAGTTCTGCCATTTCCATCGGTGATTGATTGGACTCCAGCTGGTGCTTCATGGTATTTACCACCTCGGCAAAGTTGATTTTGTTCATATCGTATCCCTGGGTGGCTGCCATCGATAGCGCTTTGGCTACCTGGGTGGTTATCCAAAATACATCGTTAGACCCTTTCCACCAGCCCCATAGGCCCGAGGAGGAGCGTGATTCGGTAAGTCGCTTAATCAGTGCTTTTATTTGCGCCTCTCCTTCAAAATGCTTACCTTCCTGCTCAGTTGCCCTCTTTATCATAAGCAACACAATGAGCTTAGACGATGCTTGCTCGTTGCAGAGATAGCGATAGCTGGCAATGGATTCGGTGAGTGATTGGAGTAAATCAAGCTTAGCCGATGAGGCAAATATCTTTACCTTTTTTGTGTGGAGCGTATCGGGAAATGTCACCGTAGTGTCTGATTCTGCCAACGCAAAGAGCCCAAGCGTCTCCTTGGTTCCAATTAAATTAATGGGAATGGTACGGCCCTCGCCATCGGAACCCCCACCAGTAATAGTGGCTTTGTACTCCACCGAAATACTGTCTGCAGATGGTGCCACGACCAGGGTTGAATCTACCAGCAATTTGCCCATTAGGCTGTCGGGAAAATTTTGGGTGGTACCGCTATGAGCAAAGCTACGGGAAACATGCTGCTTTTCGTCGACGTAGCTGGTTACGCGACCTCTAACCCAAATGGAATCGCCCTCCACCAAAAAGCGTGGAACAGAGAGTGAGGCCATGGCCGGTTTAAAGGCTTTGATGAAGGCTTGAGTGCTTCCAATTTCCAACTTTTTAGAAACGGCTACGGCGTTTGTATTCCAGGTAGTAATGTCGTCGGGAAGTTTTGCTTTAAAGGTGGCAATTCCATTGTTGTCGGTTGTGAGTTTGGGCATCCAGAAGGCGTAGTCCTTAAACTTGGTCCGCATGGTTGAGGCACCAGCTAGGGCTGCTGTGTAGGCCGAGTCATCCATTGCCTTGGAAACATCCACTGCTGAACTTCCTGCTTTGGTCGAAATCAATACAACACCATTTGCTGCTCGAGAACCATATAGCGATGTGGCTGCTGCTCCACTGAGCACTTTCATTGAGGTGATGGATTCTTTGTCCAGACGATTAAATTCTTCTGCAGTTAAGATTTTACCATCTACAACGTAGATTGGCCCTGAACCTATTGGTATGGAACTAAATCCTCTAAGCATAATCTTGTTTCCTGCTCCAGGGTTCCCTGAAACTGAAACCCCTGCAACCTTGCCTTGGAGTGAATTATATATAACATTGGTTGTGGCGTATCCTAACGACAACGATTTTCTTGAAACCCCAATTGCTGTAACAACAACCTCTTCCATTCTTAAAACTGAGGGTTCCATTATCACCAACTGGGCAACTCCAGGTGTGGAGGGTATGTCTATGCTATTGAAACCTACGAATGAAAAGCGTAGCATCACAGGGTTGGATAAATTATCCATCCAGAATTGGCCATCTATGTCGGTTGAGCATCCTTGGTTGGTTCCAACCACCTGAACGACCGCTCCAGGCAAGGGATATCCATCCTCTGCACTTGTGACAGTTCCATAAACAGCAGAGCCTTTGGGTCCCTTCTTTGCGTTGGACTGAGCAACAATTTTAATGATATTGCTTGAGGAAAGTTTTGTTGTATTCCTAAGTATTGTGGAATCAATGTGCATATGATTAAATTGTGCAAAGTCTATCTTCTTGACAGCCTTACCTCCAATTTTTCCACGCTCAATGGTAAGAAAGAGTGTCCCATTGTTGCCAATGTTGATGGAGTCGAGGTAACGAATCCCTGAAAGGTAAAAGAGGTATAGTGCATATTGTCCCGGTTTTTCAATTTGTGTTGGACTTGGAAGGACATTACTAAATTTGTCGCAGCGCATTATTTTTCTGCTTACCTGATCGATCAAAACAAAGGCAAATGGATCCTCTTCGTTGGGCTCTCTGTGGTATGCGATTTTCAGAAACGAGTTGCCCGTAATATTCTCGTAGCTAGTCTTAAAAAATGAGTAAAACGGATTTTCTGGTTCTGGCTGTATAAATTTATCTGCCATTGTTTTGGATACCAACTGCTGATTGAAATTCCAATCAAGTTGTCTTCCGCTATTCTGAACCTCCTCTTTCGAAAAGGTGGCCATCGATTTCATTTTTATATAGTTCGGCCCAAAAGTGTAGGTGTATCGTGGTTCAAACCTAATGGTATAACTATTTTCCCTGCTAACCATCTCAAAATCGGATGGATAAAATGGTGCAATGTTAACTAAACGCTTGTTTCGGTCTGGATAAATTAGGAAGTAATGGTTGAATTGGTGGATGTAGTATGGTTGTAGTTGGCTTTCAAACCGTCCTGTATAGCTATTGGTGGCAAGGTATTGGTCTCTTAATTTAATCTTGCTTTTTGCCACTGCTACATGTTTCCAAATTGGGTTTTTTAAGTCGATATTAATAATGGTTTGCTGCTTTTCTGGAATTTTAATGTCTGGAAAGAAGTATATTGAATCACGATCGTAAATCTCCAGCGTGTTGCTCATGAGCGCATTGTATACATTTGGTCGATTTGCGTTTTCCAATCCAAACATAGCCGGCCATCCGTTGAGGTTCATCTGTTGAATGTAAAGCGGTTGTCCGTTTCTGTGGATGAAGGGGGAGATGAGTGTTGTGCTATCCTTTGTAAAAAACGACTTGATATAGTATCCATTTTTGGGGTATAGAAATTTGTAAAACTCCATGGTATCTAGCTGCATCCGTTGATGCCAATAGTTGAAGTTGAGATTATACTCCGACTCCTCTATTCCATTCTCCTGCATGTGAAATCGGTTACGCAAGATCCGCTGCTTGCTACTCTCTTTCGTGAAGGTTGGGAAGGCTGGGAAATGGTAGCCTTGGAATTTAGAGGAGAAGGCCCATGCTGTAACATCTGCATTGGGTATGGGATTGCCCTTTGAACTGGTAACGGCAACCTTAATATCTACAACCTGTCCTGGAACGGCGTTGGGTGGGCATATAAGCGTGACATTCATACTGGTTGGACTAGGAGGAATGGAGTAGTTTCTTTCTACTATTTTTCCAGCCCATACATAGCTGTAGTAAAGCGAACAGGCTTTTCTATTTTTGTAAGGTAGTGTTATAACCGTATCGGAGGAGAAGGTTGATCGTAAAATTTCTCGGTTCCCTCGGTAGAGATATACAGTTATGGGTAGTTTTCGGGAATTACCAATCGATAGCATCAACGATTTGTCAGTTCGCGAGGCATCTACTGTTACGTTGCTCCAGTCCTCAGAATTCTCTAAGAACTGAATCGCTTTTTCTGAGTAGAAGTGGTAGGCTGGCTTGCTGAATTTGGGAACAAAGTAATAGGGATATGTGATTTTAGTTGAGTCAAGTTTGGTTGTGCTCATCCAACCATCAATGTTTATCTCCTTGCTTTTTTTGTAGTAGCGGGCAACGGCTGAATCTGTGCCAACTTTTTCGATTTTTATTCTATCGGATTGCCCGTTAAAGGTTCCATCAAAGGTGTATCCTCTTGTCTCATTATTTTCGCCCGTTAAGGTTACCTGCACATTATAATTCATTGTGAGATTGGGGAAGATACTATCGGGGATTGCAATTTGAGTTTTGGCTAAATCGTCTAACTTTTGCGTGTGATGCCACAGGGTGTCCGGAAGGAAAACCTCATCGGCAAGCTGCGAAATTATATGCTTTGGAAGAACTGTAACTTCGGCCTTTGCGTCGGAAATAGGGTTGCCGTTGGCATCATCTACACTGCATACTACCTCATTTGATTCTCCTCTAAAGTGGCTGTTCATGGCAAGGAATGCCTCGAAGGATGAATTTTTGAGTTCATAATCTTCGAGCATGAATGTTCCAGAAACCGATCTTCCTTTTTCGTTTTCTAGTCTTATGGAGTGCCATTGGTCAAGTCTTAAATTAAGACTATCGTGTAGCACTATGTAGGATTCGTAAAAACCGGTTTTGTAGGGATTTATTTTCCCCAAGTCCTTGGCATCCAAAAAAAGTTTAAGTTCTTTATCGTTTGTCTTCCCCTTGAAGTCGGCAACAAATGCTTTAAATCTCAATGTGTCGTTGGGCCGGTATTTCGGTTGGTTGAAGAGCACAAATCCATCTCTATCCCTAAAGCTGTGGTTAAAAAATTCCCATAGCTTTTGAACGCGTGGCTCAGGATCACCGTAGCTAATGGATTCGGTAAGGTCCGAAACGGTTTGAACCCAGCCTTGAGGATAACCCCATTTTATGGATCTTGCAGCGTCACCAACCGGTTTCCAAAGCCAATAAAAAATGCCTTGGGGCCTACCCCTTCTAACGGTGTTGAATAGATCGTAGGGTGAAAATACCACCAACCGAATGGGAATCCAAACATATTTTTGTGGCGAAAGTGAAAGGAAGGTGAGCACTTTGTTTGTTTTAAACTCCTTTTTTAGATGGAAGAATCCGACATATCCTTCCTTAGCAATGGTCATTATTCCATCAGGATTTCCTTTAGGGATTCTGTATGTGTGGCTTTTTTTATCGAAATGAATTCTTTTTCCGTCAATGTTAACCTTTGCATCCTCAATCAATCCTTCATCACTTAATATTACCATTGAAAAATCGGTGGAGTTGTTTACCACCAAGGGTTCAAACTTATTTTCGGAGTGCAGGGTTATGTCAAGTTGGTTTGTGTTTGCGCTTGCAAAGAGATAGTGGCCTTGTGGTAACCGTTCAGGTTGCTCTTTGTTTGTTGCAAAGGAATCAACTAAATAGTGGAAAAGAAGCGTATCGTAAGGTATGTATCCTTTCTTGTAAATTTTTTTGGCCTGTTTGTTCGAAATTTTATACACATAAACTTTGAGGCTCGATCGTTGTGTTATAGCAATGTTTTGGGCAGAAACTGACCAACCGATGAAGAGGCTAATTACAAGAATAAAAATCTTTTGCATGGCTAACTAAAGTTTCATCTAATTTAGTAAAAGCCTCATTACGCCGAAACTTTTCAACCTATCTTTTTTCAAACGGTGCATTTTCATCTACCTTTATGCCTTCAAAATTCAACCACATGATTGTTACCATAGCCGAACCCATTGGCCTTACAGCACAGGAGGCCTCGGTATTTGAATCTCAGCTGGCAAAGCAGGGACACTCTCTCGAGGTTCATGCTACTCGGCCATCCGATGACATTGAATTGCTTAACCGTATTAAAAACTCACATGTTGTGGTGGTTAGTAACCTAGCGGTTAGGGGAGAGGTCATCCGCAAATGTCCCAATTTGAAGTTGATTAACGTTGCCTTTACCGGTACCGATCATATCGATAAGTCGGTTTGTAAGGAGTTGGGAGTCACCGTTTGTAATGCTGCTGGATACTCCACTAATGCTGTTGCAGAACTCACCATTAGCAGCGCCATTGCCCTTTTTAGAAAAATGGGGGAGATGGAACATAACCTGCGGTTGGGCCTGGACAGAGGGGGATTTCTTGGTCGCGAGCTGTCTGGAAAAACTTTTGGCGTTGTGGGTTTTGGTGCTATTGGGCAGCGTGTTGCCATGCTTGCATTAGCGTTTGGATGCAGGGTTCTGTTTTATAATCGAAGCCAAAAGGTAATGGCTGGCGCTAAACAAGTTTCACTTGAGGTGTTGTTATCTGAAAGCGATGTGGTATCGCTCCATCTTCCGTTATCGAACGATACCGCTGGTTTGATAAATCATGAGCGGTTGAGGTTGATGAAGCCATCTTCCATACTAATAAATACTGCACGAGGAGGTGTGGTCGATATTCCTGCCTTGGCCGAAGCACTTCGGGATGGAACTATTGCAGGTGCTGCCATTGATGTATATGAAAAGGAACCTCCGCTTGCGAAAAATCATCCACTGTTGAGTGCGCCAAATACGCTTGTGTTACCACATATTGGCTTTGCAACCGAAGAGGCTATTCACATACGTGCCGAGATAATTATGAGGAATTTGTGGTTTTGGTTGCAGGGTACTCCGCAAAATGTTGTTGATTGATGAAAAAGAAAAGGCCCAATGTTGGGCCTTTTGTGTCACTGGGTTTTTTATTCTATTTGTTTATTACCGTCTCCTTCACAATTTGGTGTATGCGAGCCCAACGCTCGTCGTTCATTTTTGGCCCCATAACCTCAATAACGTTGGCTGCCAAAACAGAGCCAAGGGTTCCACAAATGTCCATTGGGTAATCCTGGAGCAGTCCGTATAGGAATCCTGCAGCGTAGAGGTCGCCAGCACCTGTTGAATCGATGCTGTTGGCACGCACAGCCTCAACCTTATAGGTAACGTTGTTGGTTCTGATGTAGGATCCGTTCTTGCCAACCTTAACTACAGCAATATCACAAATTTTGGAAATTTCTACCACTGCCTCGGGTGGCTCCATTCCGGTGAACGATCGTGCCTCCTCCTCGTTGGCAAATACAATGTCGACGTATTTTTCTACAACCTCTTTCAAAAATTCTAGGTTACTCTCCACCACGTTGTAGCTGGCTAAGTCGAGCGTAATTTTTAACCCCTCCTGCTTTGCCAACTCCATGGCACGGCGAACGAGCTGTTGATTTTGAACCAAATAGCCTTCTATGTGGAAATATTTGTAGCCATGGAACATAGATGCGGTAAGGTCTTCGGGGATAAGTTCGATGGCAGCGCCTAGGTAGGTTGCAAATGTTCGCTCTGAATCGTAGCTTATAAGTCCAATGGCCACGCCCGAAGGTGCTTTACCTTCGAGTAAAACAGGTGTAATACCTGCCTTTTCCATATCTCTGCGGAAAAATTCACCAGTTTCGTCCCGTCCCACCTTTCCTATGTAGCCGGTTTTAACGCCAAGCATGGCCATGCCGCTAATGGTATTGGCAGCAGATCCTCCACTTGCCCGATCGCGCTTGAGGTTTTTGGTGGCATCCAGCACGCGCTGCATATTTACCTCGTCAACCAGCTGCATGCTACCTTTTGGCATTCCGAGCTGCACTAATAGATCGTCACTCTCAATACTTGTTAGCAGGTCAACTAACGCATTGCCCAAGCCAATTACCTCACCTTTCATTTCGGAATTTTATTTGTTTGCAAAAAACGCACAAAGGTAAACCTATCCGATTAAAGAAAAAATAGTTTGCTCTATTTTAGAATATTATGAAATTGTTATCATAAATATTTAAAAAAAACGAGTTTTTTTTTCAGCTCTATTGCACGAAATAAAAAATCCTGCTACTTTTGCCACGCAAATAAAGGAAAACACTCCTCTTTAGCTCAGTTGGTTAGAGCACCTGACTGTTAATCAGGGGGTCCTAGGTTCAAGTCCTAGAAGAGGAGCAAAGCCTCGACGAGAGTCGAGGCTTTTTTATTTCCCTGAAGATCAATTCTTTTCTCTTCATTCCTTACTCTTTTCCGCTTAAGGGCGATTTGTGCAGCATGCTTTTAATCTCCTCAAAATCTCCCCATTTGTCGGCTACGTAATCTAGGAGACCAAAAATCTCATCAGGGTTTGTGGTGGTTACCAACTTGAGGCGGGTCTCCTTAAAGTCGGGCAATCCTTTGAAGTAGGAGGCAAAGTGGCGCCTGATTTCAAAAACGCCAACCCGATCACCCTTTATCTCCAGCGATTTTTGGAAGTGCATTCGAGCAATCTCTACTCGTTCAATAACTGAAGGCTGTTCGAGTAGCTCGCCTGATTGAAGGTAGTGTTTTACCTCATTAAATATCCATGGTCTGCCGTAGGTGGCGCGACCAATCATAATTGCGTCAACGCCATACCGGTCGAACATTTCCTTGGCCTTTAGGGGACCGTCAATATCCCCATTGCCAATGATTGGAATATGCATACGCGGGTTTTGCTTCACCGCACCAATTAGCGACCAGTCGGCTTCGCCCTTGTACATCTGGGCGCGCGTTCTTCCATGAATAGTGAGCGCTTTTATACCGACATCCTGCAACCGTTCGGCGAGTTCCACAATTATTTTGCTGCTATCGTCGTAACCAAGCCTAGTTTTAACAGTGACGGGCAGCTTCACGGCGTTAACAATTTGGCGTGTCATCTCCACCATCTTGTCCGGTTCGCGCATCATACCCGAACCGGCTCCACGCGAAGCTATTTTTTTTACTGGGCATCCAAAGTTAATGTCGACAACCTCTGGATTGGCCCTCTCTGCAAGTAGAGCCGCATCCACCATGGCATCGATGAGGTGTCCGTATATTTGTATGCCAATAGGCCTTTCGTAATCAAAAATGTTTAGCTTGGCCACCGATTTCTTGCCATCGCGAATGAGGCCATCGGAGGAGATGAATTCGGTAAACATCATGTCGGCTCCAAAATGCTTGCACATGTATCGAAACGACGGGTCGGTTACGTCCTCCATGGGAGCCAGAATCACCGGTTGGTGGCCTAGGTCTAATTTGTCAATAATCACGAGTTGTGTTTTTTGCAAAGATACCAATTCATCCATATTCTTAAAGTGGGTTAATAGCTTCGCTGTATGCGGAAAAATCAGCTTTCTTTGCAATAAAAAAGAGATGGTTAGACGAGCATTGGAATCTTTTTCTCCTGGAGTGAAGTTGTTTTTGACGCTTGCGTTTTTTTTAGCTATCGCCATTATGGTTGGGTTGGGTGTGCAGCTATTAGGATTGCAGTCCGATCTCGATGGTAGTAAACTACATCTTGCAAATGGCGTTTTGTGGTTGAAGATGGGACAGCTAGTTCAAACTATATTGCTTTTCTTAGTTCCGGCCGCAATCTGTGCCATTCTATTTTCTTCTTCTCCATTTAGTTTTTTACGCCTAAACAAGTTGGCAAAAGGGCGCACCTTTTTGCTGGTCACACTGCTTTCGTTATCCATTGCTCCTTTGGTTGGATTGCTTAGCCAGCTTAACGGATTGGTTCATCTACCCGACTGGGCCATGGCAATGGAAAATGAGGGAATGGTGCTAACTCGAGCATTTTTAAAGGTTAATACGCTGAATGGCCTGCTATTCAATATATTTTTAGTTGGACTCCTTCCGGCTTTCGCCGAGGAACTTTTTTTTAGAGGCCTTTTGCAGCGTCTATTTGCAGAATGGACCAAAAATATTCATGCCGGTATTTGGATTTCGGCCGCAGTATTCAGTGCGGTACATTTTCAGTTTTTGGGTTTTCTCCCCAGAATGTTTCTCGGTGCTCTGTTTGGATATCTTTTCTACTTTTCTTCCAGCATTTGGGTATCCATGACCGCTCACTTTATTAATAACAGCATTGGTGTAGTCGCTTACTACCTGTTTGTGAAGGGAAGCATCAAAGTGGATCCATTAGGTTCCGAACCGGTAGCTGTTGGTTCTTGGATGCTTTTTGTGTCAATGGCTGTGGTAGCATTGGTTCTCTACAATGTTTACTTTATTGAAAGAGAAACGACGAAAGTAGTAAAATAAAAAACGGGCTCAAGGCCCGTTTTTATGCTTTTTCATCTGCTACATAATGCCCTGCATGGAGCGGCCTAGCAGCGACAGTCCGTTAATTTCATTCTTGCGATAAACGTATACCAGCCCATATTCTTTTGCCTTCTCGCGTCGGAGTTCGTCGGGAAGGTCTTTATAGGTGTTTTCTACCTCGTTCCAGATGTTAAGGATGATATCGTCGGCGGTTTTTCGGATATTCTCTAGGTCAGCTTGCGCACGTGCAGTGTTTTGTTGAAAAATTTTCTGCTGCTTATACATCTCTTCAAAATTCTCAAAGCGCACCTTCACCAGGGCAATGGTTGGGTTGGTTATGGGTGACATTCCCTTGGCATTACGCTGTGTTTCGCCATCAATTATCTTTTGGCCCCATTGCAGTAAATCTTTTTCGGTGGCAAGAGGGGGTATGCTGCTGGCATCTTCTTCAAGACCGTAAAAAAGTCGAACAGATGGCTTAAGGTCACCGCGCTGAATGGCCATGTTTACCACTTGTATAAAATGAGAAATATAGATGCGGGCCTTCTTGGCCACGTTGCCATATTCTTTGCTATTTTCAATCTGAATGTCGAAAACACTTTTATAGCGCTGTATGGCTTGTTCGAAATTGTGAATAAATAGCTGAATGCGTTGAAACGTGCTTTGTGTATAGGCTAGTTTAAACGGTGGGAGATCCTTCCCTTTTTTGTAGGCAGCCCGAAGAGCCTTGAGTCGGGCATTGTCGGTGTTAGGTAGGCGGCGGTAGGGCATGGCAGTAGATTTGAGAAGCGGTTACTAATTGTGTTAATAACTTGTTGACAACATGCGAATATAGTAATTATGATAAAAAATGCAACTATATTCGTAGTTTGCTCGGGGTTGATATGCAGCTCGTTGTGTTGAATAGATATTGTGAATAGGTAGTAAAGCCAGTGCTTACAGGCTAATTGGCTGAAGTATAATTTTCTAAATATTTGACGAACGAACAAAAATATCCTTATAATCAACACAAAAAAGTTGCTTTCTATGGATGGACAAACATCGGGTCATTCTTGTGGGTCGTTTTGGTTAGTTGTCTATCAGTTTTTGCTTCAATTGCTGCTGCCTAACATGCGGTCAAATTTTCCAATATTTCCTACACCTCTTTGATATATTGGCAATTGCTTGGGTTTCTATTTTACCTAAGAATTCGTTTGCACCGAATAGTAAACGGATATTATTCGTAATTTTGGGCATCAATCCTATTAAATACAAATGCTATGTACGGTAATTTTAAGAAACATCTTCAGCAGCAGCTTACCGAAATCGAAGAGGCTGGTTTGTATAAAAAGGAGAGGGTAATCGTATCTCCTCAAAATGCTCAGATACAGGTTAATACTGGGCAGAATGTGCTTAACTTCTGTGCCAACAACTATCTAGGTTTATCGGATCACCCTCGGTTGGTTAACGCCGCCAAGTTGGCAATGGATAGCCACGGTTTTGGTATGTCGTCGGTGCGATTCATTTGCGGCACCCAGGATATGCACAAGGAGTTGGAGCAGCGCATTTCGGATTACTTTGGAACGGAGGATACCATTCTTTACATTGCCTGCTTCGATGCTAATGGTGGTGTGTTTGAGCCTCTCTTAGGTGAGGAGGATGCCATTATATCCGATGCGCTAAATCACGCATCCATCATCGATGGTGTGAGATTGTGCAAGGCGGTTCGCTATCGCTACTCCAACGCCAACATGGAGGAGCTGGAGGAGCAGCTTAAGTTAGCTCAGGCTCAGCGTTTCCGATTAATTGTGACGGATGGTGTATTTTCTATGGATGGCAATGTTTGTCCGCTCGACAAGATCTATGCCCTAGCTGAAAAGTATAACGCCATGGTTATGGTGGATGAGAGTCACTCCGCTGGTGTGGTTGGTAAAACTGGACGGGGTGTTACAGAACTGTTCAATCTTCATGGGAAAGTAGATATTATTACAGGAACTCTTGGAAAAGCATTTGGTGGTGGTTGTGGTGGATTCACCACTGGCCGTAAGGAGATTATTGACATGCTCCGTCAGCGGTCACGTCCATACCTCTTCTCCAACTCTGTACCACCATCCATTGTGGGTGCCAGCATCGAAACTTTTAAAATGCTTGAAGCTGGTCATGAGTTGCACGACAAGTTGGTTAGGAATACCTCCTACTTTGCCGAAAAAATGATCAGCGCAGGATTTGATTGCAAGGCAACTCAGAGTGCAATTGTTGCCGTAATGCTATACGATGCTAAGCTATCGCAGGATATGGCAGCAGAATTGCTCAAAGAGGGTATTTACGTTATTGGGTTCTACTTCCCCGTTGTTCCAAAGGGACAGGCGCGCATTCGTGTTCAAGTGTCTGCTGCGCATGAGATGGAGCAGCTAGATCGCTGCGTTGCGGCCTTTACTAAGGTGGGCAAAAAGCTTGGTGTAATCAAGTAAATTATTGAATGACTTTGTATTTAAAAGGGGCTGTCTATACTTTTTAGACAGCCCCTTTAAATTTCACCAATTTTCGAAGTTGGTTATGAAAAACTTTGATATTTTCTAATTCGAGGGTTGATGCACATTATTGGTACACGCACATCTACCTCCACATCTTCAGTGTCACGAACATACTTATCGTATTTATCGGACATGATGAGGATTAAATCTGCATCAATGTTCTGGGCAAATCGGTATATCTCTCCCGTAAAACTTTTGTTCTTCTTGGCCGTCTTAATACCGTAGACAATCTTATTGCCATCAAGCATCTTCTTTGTAAAAAAGATGTTTGACGCCATATTCCGCTTCTTCGTTTCTTCGGTAAGAAAAGGCTTAATAAGGTTGATGTTACACTTGTAATACTTGGAAAGGTGGATTATCCAATGAACCGTTTCCTTGTACTTTCTGTCATAGTCGAGCGGCACAACAATCTCGATGTAGTGGGAGTGGCTTGGTGGCCCCTCAACAACAAGAAATGGAATTATGGCATTTTTTATTCCTCGCAAAAATTTTGAAGATCCAATGGCTTTTTTAGGCTTTATGGTATAGGTCTTATAAGCTACAATTAAGTTAATAAGACCACCGCCAAGAATTTCAATTATTGCCTTTTTTAAGTTTCCTGCCGCCCCCAATGTGTCTGGCCGTACTCCATACTTTTCGAAAAGCCGTTCCGCCTCCTCTTTCAAACGATGACGGGCAACGTCGACTTTTTTTTGTCGAACAACCTTGCTCTCGAAAATGTTAGGTGCAACAATGTGGAAGAGGAGTATGTCGTTCGATGCAGCTTGAGCAAGCTGTATCGCATGCTGGAATGCCAGTTCAGCAGATGCAGAAAAGTCCCAAGGAACTAGTATTACTTTTTGTTTCTCTTCCATAGCATATTATGCCAGATAAATCAACGATAAATGTAGAAAAATTCGGGGAATCTACAATACCAATCCTATTTTTTTACAATACAGGATTGGTTAGTAAACTCCTAATTTTATCAAGCTGTATGTTTTTATTGACGTTTCGTAACTTCTGTGCTGTTTGGGTAAAGTATTGATGATGTTCAATAAAATCGACTTGTAGCCTATTCCACTTTTCCAACGATTCAATTCTCCCCTGCTCGTGCAACTCTCGAAATAGGTTGTTGGAGACGGGGATAAAATCTGTGCGGCCAAGATAGTCTAAATCTGCATCGCAAATAATCATTTCCAGCAGATTTTTTGGATTTGGGGGCATTTTTGTGGCCATGATAATGCTGCTAATTATCTCTATTTGATCTGGAGAGTATTGATACTGGGGTAAAATTTCTTTGGCAAGCTTAACACCCATTTCCTCATGATATTGATAGTCGAGAAGATGTCCTGCATCATGCAGAAGTGCTGCTGTTCGGATGAGTAGGAGCTCCTCCTCTGATAGCCCTTCGGCTCGGCCAATAAGTTCCACCTCCGTATAAACGTCAACCGTGTGCTTTAAATTATGGTAGTAAAGATTTTTTGGAAGACCTTTTTCGAGTTTCTCCAGCACAAACTCTTCGAGATCACCTAGCCTCAATAGCTGTAGTTGTGTGTTGAAGTCCTTGTTTGGCAAAAAGCACCTCTCGGTAACGCTTAGTTGGGGGATAATGCCATCGACAAAGTACATGTTTATATCACCCTTGTTTTTCACTGGCATTCGGCCTCTGTAAGTGCAGCTAAAATACTCCTTCACAAACATGTAGGTGTTCTCGGTAATATTTATTTTTCCGGCAGCCGACGATGACTCCATTCTGCTGGCAACGTTTACCGTCATTCCCCATATATCATAAACTGGTTTTAGACTTCCAATGGTACCGGCGATTACAGGTCCAGTATCAATTCCAATTCTAAGCGACCACACTTCATGTCCTTTATGTGCCTGCATGTCCTTCATATAGGAATTCATGTGCAAGGCTGCCAGAATAACCTCAACGGGGTTTGTTTTATTTTTTACAGGAATGCCTCCGGCACACATATAGGCATCGCCTATGGTCTTAATCTTTTCGATATTGTAGTGCTCTACCACCGAATCAAATTTCAGAAAAAAACGGTCCAACTCGTCAATCAGACTTTCAGGATTCATTACATCTACAATGCCAGTAAAACCTTCGATATCGGCGAAAAGCACGGTAACCATCTTGAATTTTTGGGTATCCGGTTTGTCGGCAGATATTTGTTTTTCAAGGGGAACGGGCTTTACAACGCGGCTTAATAAATTGTTGTTCCGCTCACGCTCACGCTTTAGCTCTTCTGACTCTTGTCTAAATTTCAACTCAATTATGACCAAATCCTTCCTCAGTCTCCTGAAAAGGAGAATAAATAGTAGCGTGCTCCCTAGTAATACTCCTATAAGTATGATATCTAAAGCGTCGAGCATGTTAGCTGTAAGAAATTTGGACCATTAGCTTACCCGTGGTTTAATGGGTCTAATATACGTGATTCCTAATTAATGCAACTAATTATTACTTCTAAAAAACTGCATCTTGATAACGATGGGAAAATTAAAATTTTTACCTTGTAACCTGGTTTTTTAGATTGTTTTTTGAACATCTGATCTTGCCAATACGCAAGAATTAAGGTAAAAGGTTCCTTTAGGATAAACTTATTTAGGTTTTGCTATATTTGTTTGTAAATATTTTCTACCGCTACATTAACTTTTGAGGTTTATGGAGCCGATGAGATTTCGCTTAATTCAGGATTAGGTGTGATTTTTACCAAATAAACATAATTAACTTTTGCAAAAATGGACAATACGGGGAAGAGCATACTGGTACCATACGATTTTTCACAAGTTGCTGATTATGCACTTCAGCACGCGATTAGGGTTGCACAGGTCGTTAACCATTCAATAACCCTTCTCTACATTGTTAGCAGCCCAACCGAAATCTACTTAATGGAGGATAAGTTGGGTGAGGTGTCCAGAAAAACGAGAGAGAAATATGGCATAGAACCGCTGACTATTGTTCGCCCAGGAAGCATTTTTATTGATATTGCTGTTGTTGCACAAGAAATAGATGCTTACATGGTTATAATGGGATCTCATAGCATTCGAGGCAAGGAGGAGATCACAGGAAGCTTAGCCCATAAGGTTATTGTGTCGTCGAAGGTTCCCTTTATTACCATTCAAGAGCCACCCATCAATCGCCGGTACGACGACATCGTATTCCCCGTTGACTTTACACAGCAGAACAGAGAAAAGCATGGTTGGATTACTTATTTTTGCACATACTATGTTTCTCGCTTTCATCTTATTAAACCTAAAGTTGAGGAGGCTGAGTTGCGAGCAAAAATCGACTTAAACATGGCTTCTGCACGAAAATTTCTTGACGAGAGGGGTGCGATCTACTTTGAACATGAAGCTCCGGGGGTAAAGAATTTTGCTGAAGAGGTATTGGATATGGCAGTAAATATTAGAGCCGATCTTATTGTTCTTATGACTACGGCTAAGGATAACGAAGATAAGTTTATTGTGGAGCCACATGAGCAGTTTATAATTGCCAACGCTGGGCATATTCCGGTGATGAGCATCAACCCGCTCTGATAATTGCGTATGAAATTAGTTTTTGCAACACAAAATAGGCATAAGCTGCAGGAGGTGCAGTCGATGCTCGGAGATAATTTTGACTTGACTGACCTCAGTCAGCTCAACTTTTTTGACGATATCCCAGAGACAAAAGATACCATCGAAGGAAATGCTGCGCAAAAGGCGTGGTTTGTTTACTCAAAGTTTGGACTTTCCTGCTTTGCCGATGATACTGGTCTGGAGGTTGAGGCGTTGGATGGGGCCCCTGGTGTATACTCAGCCCGGTATGCGGGACCAGGTAAAAGTTCGCAAGATAACCTGCAGAAGTTACTTCGGGAAATGGCGGGTGTTTCCAACCGGAAGGCTCGTTTCAAAACAGTTATGGCCTTGATCCTAGATGGGAAGGAATATCTTTTTGAGGGAATTGTTGACGGAAAAATTATTTTAGAAAGTCGAGGCTTGGGTGGCTTTGGCTATGACCCTGTATTTATACCAGATGGCTATTTACAAACCTTCTCGGAAATGCCTGCCGACCTAAAAAATTCCATTTCTCATAGAGCAAGAGCAATGGCTGCCTTGTCCAACTTTCTGAAGTCGGTTGCCAACGAGCCTACAACATTGTAATCCATTATCCGTTTTTTATAAAAAATTGATGGTCCGACGTATCGCTTTTCTATCCTTATTATTGATAGTAGCTACTTTCTTAGCTCATGGTCAGATTGCTCCCGGTGAGTGGCGCGATCAGTTTGCTTATAAGAATGTTAAGGGGCTTTGCGTTACTGATTCAAAGATATACGTACCTACAGAGGAGGGTTTTTACAGCTACGATCCTGTATCGGGGGAGCTAGCAAAATTTTCCCGTGTAAATGGACTCTCCTCTTTTGGCGTTTCGGCCTTTGCCGTATCGCCCGATAATGCCACCATTGCCATTGGCTACACCGATGGCAGCATCGACTTGGTTAGGAATGGACAGGTCACCAGCATAACCGATATTAAGGACAAAAACCTAACTGGTGATAAGTCCATATACAATTTTAGCTGGTATAACGGTAAGATATTTGTCTCAACCGGGTTTGGCATCGTGCTGCTCAATCCTTCCGTGCCAGAAATTAAGGATACATATTTCATTGGCGACAATGGTAGTTCAATTGCTGTGTATGCGACAACCATTTTTCAAGATACCATTTATGCCGCTACAACCGACGGGTTGAAGTTTGCCTCGGTGAATGACCCCCAGCTCTACTACTATGGCGATTGGCAGCGGGCTGCTATTCCAGGGGCGGGTGATGTTTTTTCAGCAGTTAGTGGCAATAGCGCTGTTTTATATGCCATTGAAAAGGGTCAGAGTGGCTTGCCCGATAAGGCCTACAGCTACACTGAAGTTGGTGGATGGAGCGGTATAACAACAGCACAAACACAAATTTATTCTCTTTCCGTGAGCCCCTTTGGCCTATGCCTCGTTGGTGATAAAGGGGTTGAGATGCAGAAGGATGGTGTTACACAGCTGGTGAACGATTTCGGCACCGGAAGCTTTGCGCCGCGCTATGCCTTTCTAGGTAGCAGTGAATTGTGGGTTGCTGACATGAATAATGGCTTGGTGCGCTATAGGAGTGGAGATGTTCAAACATATCGCCCCAATGGCCCATATAGTAATGAGTCGTTTCGCGCAACATGGAGTCAAGGTGTTCTTGCCGTTTCGCGAGGTGGCTATAACGATGTTTCGGAGAGTGACTGGAATAGCTTAGTTGTAAATATTTTCAAGGATAATCAGTGGTCTTCGATTGGCGGCAATGGAAATGATGCCGTTCAACCGATGTTTAATCCTAATAATCCATCGCAGCTCTACGTTACCGGTTGGGGTAGCGGGTTATCCTACTTTAAAGATTTGGAGTTTCAGATTACCTATACCGATTCCAATAGCCCCCTTAAGTCAATTATTCCTCCTGGCCCATTTGTTCGAAATGGTGGGCTTTGCTTCGATTCAAAAGGAAACCTTTGGGTAAACAGCCGTGCTGTAAGCAACATGCTGTCGGTTCTGAAGCCGGATGGCACTTGGGTTACTTTTCCAAAAACAACCGATTTAAACACCGATAGGTTTGGTAAAATGCTCTTTCAGCCGGAGACGGGATATCTATGGATAGTAAACAGTAAACTTGGACTTGCCGTGTACGACCCGGGGAATGACCCCTACAGCTCAGCCGATGACCGATTTACCTCCTTTGGAATGGTTAACTCCGACGGTGTAAACTTGTCCAACGACATTCTTTCGATGGCTGAGGATAGTGATGGCAAAATCTGGCTGGGCACCCAGGAGGGTGTTGAGGTAATCTATAACCCATCGGTCGTTTTTAGCCAAACAGTAACAGCCCAACAAATTAAAGTTCCCATTGAAATTGCCGGACAAGCTGGCTACCTTCTACAAAGCGATGCCGTGTCGGCAATCGCAGTAGACGGTGCAAACCGAAAATGGTTTGGAACCAGCCGAAGCGGCGCCTTTCTTCAATCGGCTGATGGGGTAACTCAGGTGCTTGCTTTTAATAAAGACAATAGCCCCCTGCCCTCCAACAATATATTGGACATAACCATTGATCAAAAGACTGGGGAGGTTTTTTTTATCACCGACCATGGTGTGGTAAGCTATCGCGGCAATGCAATAGCTGGTAGCGACGATTTCGGAAAGATTTACGCGTTCCCAAATCCTGTTCGGGATAATTTTAGGGGCGTAATTACCATAGCTGGCTTAATGGCAAACTCCACCGTAAAAATTACCGACATCAACGGCTTTCTGATATTTGAGGGCGTTTCGTTGGGTGGTGAGATTCAGTGGGACGGAAAAAATCTTAATGGTCAGCGGGTAAGTACGGGAGTTTACCTCATCTTTTGTTCCGACCCCACCGGTGTGGTAACAAAAACAAGCAAGCTGCTTTTTATTCATTAAACCAGATGCCTGAATTTGAAAAACTTCGAGGGTTGGTGCTTTCCGGAGTAAGGTATGGGGAAACAAGCCTGATTGTTCACATCTATACCGATAGGCTGGGTCGTCAGAGTTTTATGGTGAATGGCGCTGCGCGTAAAGGGAAGCGACCGGGTAAGTTGGCCCTTTTTCAGCCGCTGTCGTTGCTCACCATTGTTGCCTCGCTGCCCCGAAAAGGTTCACTGCTTCGAATTAAGGAGGTAGCCTCGCCCTCTTCTGGCTTGTATACCAATTCTGACCTGCGCAAGGGAGCCATTGCCGTTTTTCTGGCCGAGGTGCTGCACAAAACCCTGAGGGAGGAGGAACCCAACCCTGAACTCTTCAATTTTCTTTGGAATTCGGTGGAGCTGCTCGATGCGGCCGAGAGCGGCATTGCCAATTTTCACCTTGTATTCATGGCGCAGCTTTCGCGCTACTTGGGATTCTATCCCGTAATTGCCGCCGATGACTCTTCCACCATCTTTTTCGACATTAAAAATGGGCGGTTTCAAGACACGCTACCAGCCCATCCCATTGTGCTGCCTGCACAGTTGAGCCGGCTAATGCTTAAGGTGTTTCAAACTTCGCTATCTGGTATCGACCAGCTGCAGCTAAACCGTGACCTGCGCAACCAGCTGGCCGATGGCCTGGTGGACTACTACCAGCACCACCACGAGGGGGTTGGCAACATTAAGTCGCTCGCAGTGCTTAAGGAGGTGTTTGCGTAGCTGTAATGCACTTTTGCTAACGCGTTAATGGGGTGCTCTCGCATGAGAACATCTGCTCGATTAGGGTTTGAACCATTTATTTGAATTTTAATGATTGATTTTCAGTGAAATGTATTGATAAAACTATTTGTTTTAAACTTTTAAATTAGGTAAGAATCCGATGGTGAGGGAGTTAAAGGAAAAACTTCTTTTAGAAGTTGTTAGTTATAAGAAGTATGTCAATTCAGTGTCGGACATAGATCAATACTTTCTCAAAAGTTTTATTGTGTTCAAAATTAAACTAATTGATAAATCAAAAAATGACAAAAAAGTTTTAGAATATGTCCAAAATTTGCCCAAATTAAAAAAGAGACAGTTATTTGCTGTTGCCACTATATTTATTCTAACAATTCAAATTATTTTGTTGATATTGAAATATGACATTATTGAAGTCAGATTGATCTCTATTGTTTTAGTGGTTCCATTTCTCTTTTTTTATAATAGGCTCTACTTACGTAGGATGAAGGAAAAGAAAATTAAATTAATTAAAGAACTCGATAAGTTAGAGGAACTTTTAAAAACATAGTTTTAATCTGTCCAACTAATCTAGTTGGTCTGGAGGTGTTTGCTTAGTTGTAATGCACTTTTGCTAACGCGTTAAAGGGTTTTTGCTATATTTGTTATTGGGGGGATTGGTCAGCACTGAAAGTATTTCCGCGATTGGGGTGTTCATGTAAATACAAAATACAATCAAATTATTGTTATTGAATTAGGCATTTAAGTAATAAGCATTTTATAGGAATGCGGTTGTATGGTCAGCATTCTGTCTAAAAGGTTGTCAAATAGACCTTTCCCCATAAAGCTACGGTTAAATCGGTAGGTATACTCATCGATATAGGATTG
>DATKVT010000184.1 GCA_035529935.1 Williamwhitmania sp.
CTGCCAGGCTCTATGTTTTTGGCTTTAGTTGCTATTCTACCGGCATTTGCCATGATTTTTCATGTAAACAATCAGTTTGCACACTTTTTCGGTGGAACATCCCTACTTATTTTGGTTGGGGTTATCCTAGATACTCTGCAGCAAATTGAGAGTCACCTTCTGATGCGTCACTATGATGGACTGATGAAGAGTGGTTCAAAACTCAAGGGCAGGTCTGGCTTTTAAGCAGGCACTAACGTTCTTTAAATAATGATAAGCTATAAAACTGACGAAGAGATTGAACTCTTAAGAGAGAGTAACTTACTAGTGTCAAAAACATTAGCAGAAGTTGCTCGTCATATAGCACCTGGTGTTACCACTCTGTCGCTCGATAAGGTTGCAGAGGAGTATATCCGCGATAATGGGGCCATTCCCGGATTTTTGGGATACAATGGTTTTCCTGCAACGCTCTGCATCTCTATTAATGATGCGGTGGTGCATGGAATCCCTGGAGAGCGTCGATTGCAGGAGGGAGATGTTGTGTCTGTCGACTGTGGCGTTCTCAAAAGTGGCTTCTATGGCGATTCAGCGTTTACATTTGAAGTTGGAATAGTGGCGGATAATGTTAAAAAACTTTTAAAAGTTACCAGAGAATGTTTATCTTTGGGCCTCGAAAAAGTTGAAGCTGGGAATCGAGTTGGTGATATCTCGAGTGCAGTGCAGGAAAATGCAGAGAAAAATGGCTTTACTGTAGTGCGCGAAATGGTGGGTCATGGTTTGGGCAGAAATTTGCACGAATCTCCTGAAGTACCAAATTATGGAAGGAGAGGGCAAGGACCAATGTTGAAAAATGGCATGGTTATTTGCATTGAACCAATGATTAACGCAGGCAAGCGTCAGATTTTTCAGGAGAAGGATGGTTGGACTATCCGCACCCAGGATGGAAAGCCAAGCGCTCACTTTGAGTTAGCTGTGGCGGTTAGAAATGGGAAGGCAGATGTGCTGTCAACCTTCAAGTTTATTGATGAGTTTTTAGAACAAAAGGCATAAACTGCATGGCGAAGCAAACTGCTATTGAAAAAGACGGAACGATCATAGAGGCTCTATCCAACGCAATGTTTCGAGTTGAGTTAGATAATGGTCACGTAATTACCGCACATATCTCTGGAAAGATGCGAATGCATTACATTAAGATTCTTCCTGGGGATAAGGTAAAAGTGGAGATGTCTCCCTATGATTTGTCCAAGGGCAGAATAACTTTTAGGTACAAATAAAACGTTGCAAAAATGAAGGTGCGTGTTTCCATAAAAAAGCGTAGCGACGATTGCAAAATCGTGAGACGTAAAGGTCGCTTATATGTGATCAACAAAAAAAATCCGAAGTTTAAACAGCGCCAAGGATAAAATCGTTAATTTTGTAAAACTTTAAGGATCACTATGGCTAGAATTGTTGGTGTTGACTTACCAAAGAACAAAAGAGGTGAAATTGGCCTTACCTACATTTATGGTGTTGGCGATAGCACAGCCCGTAAGATCCTGTCTGAAGCCGGCGTTGATTACAATACTAAGGTTAAGGATTGGGATGACGAGCAGATTGCAGCAATCCGTAATACGATTGGCAATCTTGGAATTAAGCTAGAAGGTGAACTTCGTTCCCAAGTTCAAATGAACATCAAGCGATTGATGGACATTGGATGCTACAGAGGTATTAGGCATCGTCTTGGCCTGCCCGTAAGAGGACAGAAAACCAAAACTAATGCACGTACCAGAAAAGGACGTAAGAAGACTGTTGCTAACAAAAAGAAGGCTACTAAATAAGGCTAAGTAACTATGGCAAAGAAGACAGGGACTGTTAAGAAAAAGGTCGTAAAAGTAGAGCCTGTAGGGCAAGTTCACATTCATTCTTCGTTCAATAACATTATTGTTACCCTTACCAATAACGATGGACAAGTAATTTCTTGGTCTTCTGCTGGTAAAATGGGTTTCAAGGGTTCGAAGAAAAATACTCCCTATGCTGCTCAAACTGCTGCGCAGGATTGTGCTAAAGTTGCTTACGATAGTGGCCTACGTAAAGTAAAAGCTTACGTTAAGGGTCCAGGTGCAGGTCGTGAATCTGCTATTCGTACAATTCATTCTGCCGGAATTGAGGTTACTGAAATTATTGATGTAACTCCGCTTCCACATAATGGTTGTCGTCCACCTAGCAGAAGAAGGGTGTAATTCACCTAGTATTCGTAAAATTGAGTGCTAATGTTGATTAAATAAAATTAGGTTAAATGGCAAGATATACAGGACCTACTTCAAGAATCGCTAGGAAGTTTGGGGAGCCCATTTACGGACCGGATAAGGCTTATGAACGCAAGAGTTATCCCCCCGGGCAACACGGCCAAAATAAGAAACGTAAAAAACTTTCAGAATACGGAGTTCAGTTGCAGGAAAAACAAAAGGTGAAATACACCTATGGCCTGCTTGAGCGTCAATTCGCGAATGCTTTTCACAAGGCTTCTCGAATGAGGGGTGTAACAGGTGAAAACCTGCTCCGCTTGCTGGAAGCTCGTTTGGATAATGTGGTTTATAGATTAGGTGTGGCTCCTACTCGCCGTGCTGCGCGTCAGCTGGTTGGGCATTGTCATATTGCTGTAAACGGCAGTATAGTAAACATTCCTTCGTACACAATGCGTCCAGGTGACATCATTAGTGTTCGCGAAAAATCCAAGGCTCTTGAAGTTATTCAGGATTCTCTTTCACGTGGAAGACATGCTAAGTTTGCTTGGCTTGAGTGGGATTCAAATGCCCTGACAGGCAAGTATATGAATCACCCTGAAAGAACTGAAATTCCTGAAAACATTAAGGAGCAGCTCATCGTTGAACTTTACTCCAAGTAATAATACCTGAAGTTGTTATGGCAATACTTGCATTTCAGAAGCCTGATAAGGTGATAATGGTGGAATCCAGTGAAACCTATGGAAAATTTGAGTTTCGTCCATTGGAACCTGGATACGGCATTACGGTGGGAAACGCCCTCCGGAGAATACTTCTCTCTTCCTTGGAAGGTTATGCAATAACGTCGGTTAAGATCGCTGGTGTTGACCACGAGTTTTCCACCGTTACCGGCGTCCTTGAAGACGTTACTGAGATTATTCTCAATCTAAAACAGGTTCGTTTCAAGCGTACGGTTGAAGGCGTAGAGCATGAGAAAATTAACGCAACTATATCCGGGGAAACAGATTTTAAGGCCGGATTGCTCAACAACTTCCTTTCTTCGTTTGAGATTCTCAACCCCGAGTTAGTTATATGTCATATGGAGCCCAATGTTAAGCTTCAAATGGAACTTACTATTCAAAAGGGTAGAGGTTATGTTCCTTCAGATGAGAATAAAACCGCTGAAACAGAGTTTGGCGTTGTTCCAATAGATTCTATTTTCACTCCAATCAGAAATGTGAAGTTTGCAGTGGAAAACTATCGTGTTGAACAAAAGACAGACTACGAAAAGTTGGTTTTGGAGATTGCCACCGATGGGTCTATTCATCCAAAAGAGGCATTGAAAGAAGCTGCTAAGATATTGATTTACCACTTTATGCTATTCTCTGACGAGAAGATTACCTTGGAGCCTGACGAGAAATTCTCGGGCGAGGAGTTTGATGAAGAGGTTCTGCACATGAGGCAGATGCTCAAAACCAAACTTACCGATATGGATCTTTCTGTTAGAGCATTAAACTGCTTGAAGGCGGCTGAAGTTGAGACCCTTGGTGATTTAGTAAAGTTCAACAAGAATGATTTACTGAAATTCCGAAATTTTGGAAAAAAATCTCTTACCGAATTGGATGAGCTTCTCGAAAGCTTAAATCTTACCTTCGGTATGGACGTTACGAAGTATAAACTTGACAAGGAATAAGTTGAGATGAGACATAATAAAAAGTTTAACCATTTAGGACGTAAGAGTGCTCACCGCAAGGCCCTTCTGGCAAACTTAGCTATATCGTTGATTATGCATAAGCGCATAAACACTACGGTGGCTAAGGCAAAGGCACTTCGTACCTACGTTGAGCCTCTGATCAATCGCTCTAAGGAGGATTCTACTCACTCCAGGCGCATGGTCTTCAGCCTACTTCAGGATAAGTATGCTGTAACTGAACTATTCAGGGAGGTTGCTCAAAAAGTTGCTAACAGACCTGGTGGATATACCAGAATTTTAAAAACTGGAAATCGCTTTGGTGATGCTGCCGAAATGTGCTTCATTGAGTTAGTTGACTATAACGAAAACTACAACAAAACTGCATCTGCTAAGAAGGCGAAGACTACACGTCGAGGCCGTAGCAAAAGTACTGTTGTGGAACCTGCAGCCCCTGTTGAAGCTGCTGCAGAGGAGACAAATCAAGAGTAACACGAAGATTGTTTCATATGCATTGCCAGGGGGAAAGGTTGTACCTTTTCCCCTTTTTTTAGGCTATATTGTAACATAAATATATTTTTATCATGGGACAAATTCTTAACATTCACGCTCGTCAGATTCTTGACTCACGTGGAAACCCAACCGTTGAGGTTGATCTTATTACCGAAGATGGCGCTTTTGGCCGTGCCGCAGTACCATCCGGCGCTTCTACTGGAATACACGAGGCCGTTGAACTTCGCGATGGCGATAAAGGAAGATTCCTTGGTCGTGGAGTTCTAAAGGCGGTTGAGAATGTAAATACTACCCTGAACGAAGAGCTACGGGGTATGGAGGTTACCGACCAGAAGGCCATCGATAGAGCAATGATCGAGATTGATGGCACTGAAAACAAGGCTAATCTAGGCGCAAACGCTATTCTAGGCGTTTCACTAGCCGCAGCTCATGCTGCAGCACAGGCCACGGGGCAAACACTATACCGTTATGTTGGTGGCGTTAATGCATGTACCTTGCCCATTCCAATGATGAACATCCTTAACGGTGGTTCTCATGCTGACAATAGTATCGATTTTCAGGAGTTCATGATCATGCCTGTGGGTGCTGCTTCGTTTACCGATGCTATTCGCATGGGTGCTGAGGTTTTTCATCACCTAAAGTCAGTACTTAAAAGTAAGGGCTACTCCACCAACGTTGGTGACGAGGGGGGATTTGCTCCAAATTTAAAGTCTAATGAGGAAGCAGTTACTGTTATTCTTCAGGCTATTGAAAAAGCAGGCTATCGTCCTGGTGAAGATGTTTTCCTCGCACTTGATCCAGCTTCTTCAGAGTATTTCTTACCTGAGGAAAATGTATACCATTTGCACAAATCTACTGGTGATAAGCTCACTCCTGAGCAGATGGTTGCCTACTGGAAAGAATGGGTGAATAAATACCCAATTATTTCTATCGAAGATGGTATGGCAGAGGATGACTGGAAGGGTTGGAAGTTGATTACCGATGCAATTGGCTCAAAATGCCAGCTTGTTGGTGATGATCTTTTTGTTACCAACACCAAGAGACTTCAGATGGGGATCGATCAGGGTGTGGCCAACTCAATTCTTATTAAGGTAAATCAAATTGGTACCCTAACTGAGACAATTGAGGCTGTAAGAATGGCTGATCTCCACTCAATGACTTCCATCATGAGCCATCGCTCTGGTGAAACAGAAGATACTACAATTGCTCAGCTTGCTGTTGCCCTAAACACAGGCCTCATTAAGACTGGATCCGCTTCACGTTCCGACCGGATAGCCAAATACAATGAGTTACTTCGTATAGAGGAGATGCTAGGAGCCGATGCAAAATACCTGGGTCGTGCATTTAAATATGCAAAGCGATAGGTAGAAATTGTTTGTTGTAAAAGCCGTCTCTACAAAGACGGCTTTTTTTATTGTATTAAGTGTCTGATATAGTTGTGTGTAGGCTGAGTAATGGAGTTGGTAATTCCAGCAAGAGATTCGTTTTGATAAAGAATTGTCCTGAGTGGGTGAATGACTTAAAAACTGCAACCAACGGTATAAAATCCGGATACTAATTATCTAATAATAGTCGATTTGTATCCCTTTGTGGGCTATCTTCTCGTCTTTATTTATGGAATCAATAATTATTAGTGCTAAATTAGCATAATGCAAAGGGGAGTCCTATACCGATCTCTTTTTACTGTGCTTTTGTGCATTACGGCCATTACAGCCAATGCTCAAAGCAAGAATCATGCGCTACAAGCTGAACTTTTTACCATTGACAATGGACTTTCGCAGTCAAGCGTTCAGTGCCTGTTTATCGATAGCAAAGGTTTTTTATGGGTGGGAACCCAGGATGGACTTAATCGATACGACGGTTATTCATTTAAGATATATCGAAACCAACCGACAGACGACCGCTCAATTGCGAGCAACTTTATTTATTCCATAAGAGAAGATACTTTCGGAACGCTTTGGATTGGAACGCAGGCTGGGCTAAGCAGCTTTAGTCCCGTTACGGATAAATTTACCAACTACAGATACACCGATGGAGGGAGCCAGTCGCTTGCCTCTTCAATTGTGTACTATGTGTATGTCGATCACCAAAATAATGTTTGGGCTAAGACGCTAGAAACATTGGATTGTTTGAATCCTAAAACTGGCAAGTTTCTGCACTATCGCCACTATAATGACCCCTTCAACTATTCAGTGGGAACCAATGA
Organism: Williamwhitmania sp.; assembly: GCA_035529935.1. Classification (NCBI taxonomy): domain Bacteria; kingdom Pseudomonadati; phylum Bacteroidota; class Bacteroidia; order Bacteroidales; family Williamwhitmaniaceae; genus Williamwhitmania; species Williamwhitmania sp. Next base: position 6,590 of record DATKVT010000184.1, read on the forward strand.
TTTCTGCATACTAGAGGACAGCAAAATGAACCTGTGGGTAGGGACGAAGGATGGACTTAATCTTTTCGATAGGGCGCGAAGGATATTTAAGAGGTATTACACCAAAAGAGGAGATAAACACTCGATAAGCAACGATCGTATTAAATATATTTTTGAGGATTCTAAAGGTAGATTGTGGGTGGGGACGCAGTTTGGCCTCAATTTATATAACCCTGAGAGCGATAATTTCAAACGATTTTTTCCTGGCAACGCTGATCCTAAATCGGGAAATAATGTGGTGAATTTGATAGCAGAGACCAGTAAGGGTGAACTTTGGCTTGCAACTGATGATGGTGTTGGCGTTTTTAATCCAATCCAATACACCTTCAACCTCTATAATAAGCTCGTTTCGTCGAATCAATCTTTTTTGTCGAATACCATAACTTCTATTGTTGAGGATTGCAGTCAAAACCTGTGGATTGGCACTCTTCAAGGATTAGTTAAGATTGACAACAGGGAACCTAAGTTTCATAAATATTCTTATAATTCTAAGGACGAACCTCTTTTTGGTAACAACCTAGTGGCTTCCATCTACGATAACGGATATGGGTCGTTGTGGGTTGGAACATGGGGTAGCGGGCTGTATAAATTGAACAGGAGTACAATGGCTATTGAGCACTTTGGTGCCATGAGGTCTGGTGGAATTCCTAATAATTTTGTTCATGCAATCTGCAAAACATCGTGGGGCGATTTATTAATTGGAACTAGGGATGGAGTTGCCGTGTATAATGAATCCTTACATCAGATGGAGGACTTCTTTTCCTACTATCATTTGCCATCTAAGTCTGTTTTTAAGGGCAATAGAGTCTATCAAATTAATGAGGACTCTATGGGGAATTTGTGGTTTGCAACTTCCTTTGGTTTATACCGGTTCAATGGCCAACGAGTTGATAGAGTGGATAAGCAAGGACGTGAATCGTTGCTCTTTACCTCCTCCGATATTCGCGCGCTTGCAAGTGATAGAGATGGTAATCTCTGGGTTGGGACTTCCAATGGATTAAATAGATATAGCACTACTGACGGAAAGGTCATAAGGTTTTTACGCCCAACCCCCTTCAAGGGTGATGGAATAATTAACAATGAAATTGTTTCGCTCTATCTGGATAGCAGAGGCCTACTTTGGGTTGGTACCATTAGCGGGTTGAGTGAATTTAATACTTCCTCGGGTGTATTTAAGCAGTATACGGAACGTGATGGTTTACCCAATGGGTTGGTCTATGCCATTGAGGAAGATGGTTGGGGAAATATCTGGTTAAGCACCAACCGTGGTATTGCAAAGATTGACCCTGAATCGGGCAAGGTGTTTAAGTTCGATATTCTTGATGGATTGCAGTCATACGAGTTTAATGTTGGTGCCTGTTACAAAAATAAAAGGGGAGAACTCTTTTTTGGAGGAATAAATGGATTGAACTACTTTTTCCCCGACTCCATTAAAATTAGTGACGTTGCTCCTCGCATGGCTTTTACAGCTTGCCATATATACACACACAAGGGGGTAGAGGAGGTTCCTGTACAAAATTTTGGGACTGTTAACATTCCCAAGGGCTGCAATTTCTTTACCGTTGAGTTTGCTTCTTTAGATTTTTCCAAGACGAGCAAAAATACTTACCGATACATTTTAGATGGTTTCGACAATCAATGGGTAGATCTGGGTACTGAAAACTCCGTATCGTTTACCAACCTCCAGCAAGGGCATTATACGCTAAAAGTTCTTGCCGCAAATAATGACGGCGTTTGGAACATGACAGGTATTAGTTTAAACGTGGTAATTAAAACTGAATTTTGGGGTTCGGCTTTGGCTCGCTGGCTATATGCTATTTTGGCAATATTTGTGACAATCCTATTTATCCTCTACAGAACACGCGGGTTAAAGGAGACCAGACGGCTGCTAAAGGAGAGGGAATTGGCGATTACAGAGGCTCAGAAGCAGAAAGAGGAACTTTTTTTGAAAAACAAAAATATCACTGATAGCATCAACTATGCTAAGCGAATACAGGAGGCACTGATGCCGTCCGCCACGTCCTTCTCGAAAATTATCCCTCAATCATTTATCTTATACCAACCAAAAGATATAGTGAGTGGCGATTTTTTTTGGATAAATGAGACTGAAAATAAAATATTCGTTGCAGTGGTTGATTGTACCGGGCATGGCGTACCTGGAGCATTTATGTCTATTATCGGTTTTGAGCTGCTTCGAAACATCACAACCATTCAGGGCGTTGACGATGCGGCAGAGATATTGAATCGATTAAACAAAGGTGTTATTGATACCTTCAGTAAGGACGAACAGAATGTTTATGTTAAGGATGGCATGGATGTATCATTTTGCGTAATCGATAAGACTGCAAGGAGAATGCAGTTTGCCGGTGCTTTTAGCAACATGTACATTGTTCGTGACAATAAAATAATTGAGATGAAGGGTGACCGTTTTGCTGTAGGCTTGGCTACCAGTGGCAATCAACAGTTCTCCAGCGAAACCATCGACCTCGAACAGGAGGATCGTTTATACCTATTTACTGATGGGTATGTTGACCAATTTGGCGGCCCTGAAGGGAAGAAATACAAGTTTCGGCGCTTCAGACACCTATTGCTGAATATCCATAGAGAACCTATGGAGCGTCAAAAGGCTATGCTTGAAGAGAGCATCGTGGAGTGGAGAAATGGATACGAACAGGTCGATGATATTCTCATTATGGGCATTAATACAGGTATTTGAGAACTTGAAAGCAATATCATGTTTTTGGTGCGCTCACTAAATCGCTAGTTTTCCTTCCCTGATTTACGTCTAAGATACTGCACAAGTAATACCGGAAGCATAAGGAGTGCAAGCAGTGTGGCAATTCGGCCAAGGTAATCACCAGCCTTTACGTAAAAGGTGATTTTGTCGTTGGTTACAACCTCTCCTTTAATAAACCCACGTTTCCACCAGCCCAGCTGCTGAACAATCTCCCCTTTTGTATTAATGATGGCCGATATTCCGGTATTGGCCGATCGTGCAATGTAGCGCCTTGTTTCTATTGCCCTCAAGGACGAATAGCTTAGGTGCTGGTGATAACCGGGTGTGTTGCCCCACCAACCGTCGTTGGTAATCACTATTCCAATATTTGCACCATTCTTAATCCATTCTGCAAAATACTCGCCATAAACAGACTCGTAGCAGATGGCCGGAGCAGTCCTGAATTGCCCATAATGTGAGTAAAACACCGTTCTTGTGGATTGAGTACCTAGGCTACCAGTTGTGCCACCCAAATTAAGTGCCAAATTTTCAATGAAAGGGAAGCGGTTAATGTAGGGCATTTTTTCAACACCAACCACCAACTTTGATTTATGGTAAATATGGAAGCCGTCGCTATCTATTTGGAGTGCTGAATTGAAACGGTCGTAATAGAGATTTTGCCCAGGTACCTTTCTTGCCGTTGGTGTTGGCTTTTTGGTGGAGTAGAATGTCTTGTAGGAGGTCATTCCTACAATGAATGTGGCGTTTGGGTGCATTTCGATAAAATGCTTAACAAGGGCAACCGATCCGTTTGCCATGAGGTTATCCTCCATAATTTGGCCCTGCAGAGCAGTTTCAGGAGCAATGTAGAAGTCCACCTTGGAGTCGGAGGCCTCCTGTGCCAAACTTAGCAGTATGGTCGTCTGCTCGAGGTCGGACATACCGTTGAACTTTTCGTTGTAAGGATCAATATTGGGCTGCAAAATGGCAACTGTTGCGTTAACTCCAGTTTCTGTGACGTTTCTGAAAATTACCGCAGAAATAATGATGGGAACAATGGCAGCGGCTATGCTCCAGGTAGCCCATAAAAGCAGACGTTTCCTATTATTATTTATCAACGCTTGAATTGCAAAGAACAGAAAGATGTTGGTAACGAGGACCCAAAGCGTTCCTCCCAAAACTCCGGTGTACTCATACCATTGTATTAGGTGAACATTGTGCGCAAATGCATTTCCTAGGGTGAGCCAAGGCCAACTGATCTCAGCATTGGTATAGAAGTGTTCATAGGCTATCCAAAAAAATACTAGGCTAATGTATCCTGCAGTATTGCCCAACCGTTTCTTGGTGATGTGGAAAAGGCCAAACACCATGCTGCCTAGCGTAGTGTTGATGATTATTGCGGCAATTAGCCCTTCTACGGCAGCGTTTGTTATCCACCAAGCATCGATAGCAGTCCAAATTGCCATGGCAATGGAAACATGCAGTGCGATTTTTTTTGTGCTCTTTTCTTGATTAGTTAGAAGGTGTTCGGCAAGCAACAGCGGAACAAACGCAACAAGAATAATGAGCCCGGGCATGCTTTGATACCAAGGTAACGAAAGTAGAATTCCACTTACTATGCTTAGCCAAAGGGGTAGAAATCTTGATTGCTTCATTGTTGTTTTTTTAAATATTGACGGAGCTATTCATTGAGAGTTGATTACTGCTCCACATGCAAATATTAATCGAATTATGTCCGCAATTTACTGTTATAAAACCACATGCTTTCTTAATCCATTATAGCCTGAAAAATTATAAAGTTGTTCGGCTTGCATAAAACAAGCCCTTGATCTTTGGGTTCTTCGTGCTACCAAAAAAAGGAAGACCAACCTGTTGGTTGAGGTCTCCTGTTGGAGAAAAATGATGCAGTCGGTTGTCCAAAATTAGACAAATTGTTAACGTTGGAAATGTTACAACAAATTTTAGCTTTAATTTTGAGTGTGCTCTTTACTTTGAACTGTTGTTTTTTGTATTATGCTGAATAATTAATTACTCAGGTATATGGAGACTAAGAAAGTATATTCAGGTGGTCAGTTTTGTGCTACGGAGCAACAGTATGCTGTAAAGAATCCTTATAATGGAGAGGTGATTGCAACGGTTTACTTAGCGGGAAAGACTGAACTGGAGAACGCTATAGACAAGGTGCAGGCGGTTAAAGAACAGCTGGCAAATATGCCTGCCTATGAACGGTCCGATGCGCTTAAAACGGTGGCTCAATATCTGCAACAGAGGAGACAGTTAATTGGAGAAACGCTATCGTTGGAGGCAGCAAAGCCTATTAAGTTGGCGCTTGGTGAAGTAGATAGGGCAATTCAAACTTTTTTAGTTGGAGCCGAGGAAGCCAAGCGATTGCCTTCTGAGTATATTTCGCTTGATTGGACTCCGTCCGGTAAGGGGAAGGAGGGGATAGTTAAATATTTCCCGGTGGGACTTGTCGCGGCCATTTCACCCTTCAACTTTCCGTTAAACCTCACTGCCCACAAGTTAGCCCCTGCCATTGCTGCTGGTTGTCCTATTATTTTGAAGCCAGCACGGTCCACTCCGCTATCAGCACTTACGCTTGCGGAGGCGTTTGATGCAACCTCACTTCCAAAAGGCTCTGTTTCGATATTGCCAATGGATAGAAATTCCGGGAATCAGCTGGTTACTGACGATCGCTTTGCGCTTCTAACCTTTACTGGTTCTCCTCAGGTTGGCTGGAAAATGAAAAACGAAGCAGGTCGAAAGCGTGTAGTTCTTGAGTTGGGCGGTAATGCTGGTGTAATTGTTACTGAGTCATGTGCCTTGGACGATGCGGTTAAGCTGTGTGTTGCTGGAGCCTTTTCGTATTCAGGACAGGTTTGTATTCACACGCAACGTATTTATGTTCAGAATAACGTTTTTGATCGCTTTCTGGATCGGTTTCTTGCATTGACGAGCCGCTTATTGGTTGGTGCACCCAACCATCCTGATACAGACA
>DATKVT010000185.1 GCA_035529935.1 Williamwhitmania sp.
TCCAATTACTAAATGATAGTGGCGCACCTACGACACACAAAAAAATTACGGGGAGTATGTTCTACCATCATTGGGCCCTTACCGAGCCGCGCTGAGGAGAATACCATAACAGGAAAGCAACAGTTTGCTACTTTAAAGTAAATTTCATTCCTTTCATATTCCAACTGAGCCCATAGGGTAGGGTCAAAAACACCATAAATAGAATATCGCCATCGGAATCGCGCGCCACCATACTCTCGGTGCGCAACTCTGTGATTCGCATATTCTTTAGCGTGCTGGGGTCGCTCTTTGGATGGATGGCCGACCGTTTTGGCCTGATGCATGCGCTGGTGGCAGCCGGTGGAATATTCACCATTCTGGAAACGGTGGCGGTGGTGAATTTTTTAAGGGTGAATAGGGTGGAGTGATATGCCCAATTCCAAAAACCGGATATTCTAAAAGCCCATCAAACGAAACATAATTCTAATTTAGGATCAATAAATAGTTAAACCATTATTGTCCCAAATAAATTCTTAAACGTAACACCTTACTTTGATCATGCTATCTTAACTTCCTGATGAAGCAATTCAACACTAAAATTGATTTTTGCATTCAAAGCCTTAAAAACTTTAATAATTGTTTCAAACCTTGCATCTGTCAAACTGTTTTCAAGCTTTGATATCTGAGATTTCTTAACACCAACTAGCACACCAAGTTCCTCTTGAGTTAAGTGACGCTCTTTTCGTGCCTGCTTTATTGCTGCTCCAAGCAAGTCTAAGCGCAATTCAGTCTCGAAGGATTCACGTTTGGGCGTTCCACGCTCTCCAATGTGCTTATCAATCATTTCGTCCAAACCGTATGTTTTCATCGCTGCCATTTTTATGATTATTAACCTTTTTGTTGAAAATACAATTTTCTTAACTTCTCTGCTTTCTCAATATCACCCATGGGAGTTTTGTCTGTCTTCTTAATCAACCCATGTGTAGAAATCACCATAGTGTCAATTTTGTCTATTCTATCCCAAAATGCGAAAAGTCGATAGTGAGTTCGATTATACAAGGTTCTAAACTCCCAAATTTCCCCGGTCAACTTCTTGAATAGCCTTTAACATTGGTTACTTGAGCCTTTCTAATATTGTAGTATACCTTTTCTCTTGGCTTTTCTTCAAGGCTCTCAAGAAACTCAACCGCTTCTTCAAGAAATCGAACCTTAAATCTCTCGATCAATGATTTTAGTTTTCTGCAAAGATATTTGTTTCCCAATAAGGAAACAAATTATTTGAATGGGAATTTTCTAAAGTGCTGGGCGGTTTTCTGGTTGGGACTTCTCGCAAAATGACAATCTGCAATTATCTGCCTTGTTTCAACTACTAAATTATTGTGGATTAATTACAGTATTCAAAATTTTTATGGCGATCGATGTTCCATAAACGCGTTGCTACCAAAGATGCATTAAAAGAAAAACCAATTGGAAGATTTGTTGCAATATTCTTCACATCAATCGTTGCAGCCTATAACCAGCAACTTATTAACCCTTGCTTTATCAACTCAAAATTCTTTTAAGCAGTAAAACCTGCTCCTTATTTCCCAGAACAAAGAGCATGATGTCTTTTTTTAGAATGGTCTCCGATGATGGGTTAAGTATGTAGAGTCCATTCTCTTGCTTAATCCCGAGGATGCTTACACCTGTTTTTTCCCTAATTTGAAGTTCTCCGATTGTTTTGTTGGTGTTGGGCTGTATCCCCGAGCATGAAATTTCGAAAAGGGAAACACCGCCAACCCGATGAAGCATTATTTTTTCCACAAACTCATGGATATCGGGTTGCATAACAAGCTTAGCCATTTTTTGTCCACCAACTTTATCGGGCATAATAACATTGGTTGCACCAGCCAGCTTTAGCTTTTTATCGTTGGCTATGACCGATGCCCGGCTAATAATGACCATGTCAGGGTTTATTTCGCGGGCGGTTATTACTACAAACAGGTTGTCGGCATCGCTTGCCAAAGCACTAATGAGCGCCTTGGCATCCTTAATCCCTGCTTTATGCAGCACGCTATCTTCGGTGGCATCGCCATCGATATAGATTATTTTTGGATTTTCCTGCATGTATTGGATGACCTTAGGACGGTTCTCAATTACTACAACCGGAATGTTGTTGGAGAGCAATTCTTCCACCGCCTGCGAACCATTCCGCCCGTACCCAACCACAATAACATGGTCCTTTAGTTTCAATATCTGTTTTTCCATCTTTTTTTTGACATTATAAATACTGAGAAGTCGATCTGATAGCTGCTTGGTTATTAATGAAATGGAAAATGCAAAAAGGCCAAGGCTGAAAATTATGAGCATTATGGTAAACCACATTCCCACGTGCGAGAGAGGGTGAACCTCCCTAAACCCAACGGTGCTAATCGTAATTATTGTCATGTAGAGCGCCTCGATAAAGGAGTAGCCCTCTATGCGCATAAATCCCATAATTCCAATTAGAATTATGGCCAGCAAAATTCCAATCGCAATAAATATTGTACGATTACCGTGCGACTCCATACAAAATGCTCGAAAAAATTGTTCTTTAAATGTATGAATTTTTCATGGCTTTCCGATAAAAAAATAGAGCAGGTAGATTAACTCTAACCTACTCATTTTCCTAGCGTTGGTGTGCAAGAGCAACGCATCGACCCTAAGCAAAAATGGTCACCCTTTGTGGCCATTCGGTTATCAGACGAGGCAAAGTAACCCATAACTACTGTTAGCAGCCGTTATTTTTTATCGCACTATAGATTGGTCCATTGAGCCAATCAAAGTCTTCGTGTAATATTTTTTCATCATCCTCAAGTGTCAAGCAATGATTATTGCAAATGATATCAAGTTCTTTGTAATCGGTTCCGTTGTCAATTCCCAAATAGTAATGTTTCAAATTCTCTGCCTTAATTGTTGAAGGTAATCGTTTACAATAATCCGATAACAACTTTGATGATTTCAATTCAGCACTTCTATAAAATTCGCTCAATTCATTGAAGTAAAGTCCATAAGAAATATTGGCAAAAATTACTTTGTCAAAAACCAGTGTGCCTCGTCTGACTTTGTAAGTAAAAGAATTTGGTGTTTTGTCGATTCTCCCAGTTACTTTGAGAATTGTAAAAGATATTGTGCCGTTTTTATGGTCAACAGAAAAATTTTCAATTACACTGTCGTAAAGTTCTAAATCATCGTTGACTTTATAGTCGGTATCTTCTTGCATTTTCTGTTCATTTTATTTTTTCACTCAATAATGGCTGCTGACGTTACGCATATGTTTTGTTGGGGAACCACGGAGCGCTTCACTATCACGGTATACAAAACTTTAATAGAAGCAAAAACCTTTAAATTGGCGCTTCAACCCCAATAAATATATGCGATGTTAACAACAGGCAATTTTATCTAGATTTAATCATTATCAGTCCATTAATACTATTTGAACCATAAATCTCTTTTGAAACTGGTTTATCAATCAAATTAATTCCTAAAATATCTGTAATCTTAATCGCATTAATCCTATTATAACAATCTTTATGAAAAATCTGCATACCATTAATTATCAAAACAGGTTCTTTCAAAGATGTGTCAATGTCAGCGGTTGTTATTATGTTACGTTTCAAGAATCTTCGTTTCGCTTTCTCGAAATTAGAATCAATCGATTTACTTGATTGTTTTCCTATTGTCGTTAAAATGATTACACTTGATCTAGACTTAAAACTTGTCAAGGAGTCTATTTGCAATTTATCAATTAGATCAAAAACAATTATATCCTCGTTTTTATACCTACTGAGTTCATTGTTGACAGATTTACAATTAAATGGGAATCCGTTAATTAAATACATAGTTGAGCTATCAATCAATGAATTTGGAAAAGTCCCAATTATCCAATTGTCAACATATCTCTTATCTAAAATCTGACCGTAAGTAGAATCTAATCCCATTACAATCAATAATAATATGAAAAGTTTTTTCTTCATTTTGCTTGTTGCTAACTCGTTTGTAGGCCTAACAAAATCATCACTATCCACCCATTTTGGGTTGTACAGGTCTGACGAGCGTCATTCTTTACACCAAACGTAAAAAAAATTCACCGCCTGGCAATCAATAGTTTAAGAAAAGAGGTTAGGGTTATTCCAAACTCTGCGTAACTTGATCCTGTGTAAAAGGGAGGTGGATAGCAGCTTAGGATATTAGGTTATTAGGTAATTAGGCCATTAGGAACTTTAAACCAGTCTTATAACTTTTAACTTTTAACTATCCAATAACGTCATCCGGAAATTGCCGTATTGGCCTATAGTCCCTATTGACTAATTTCTTCGGCTTCACGTCAATGCCCCTTAATGCTATCTAGAACAACGGTGTAGCGTAAGGGCTGGTATGGACCTACAATATCAGTTAAACCTGAATTACCATAGGCTAGGCACGAAGGTAAAATTACCTCGGCAGTATCCCTGCTGGCCATTTGGAGAAAAGCCAGATCAACTCCTTGCACCGGTTTGCCTTTTCCTACCACAAAGCTCGCCAAATTGTTATTGGATACCGAAATTGCAGAAAGGCTTGTGCCATCGAGGGTATAACAATTATAGTGGACATAAACAGTATCCCCTAACGTTACTAAGGGAACCACATGCTGCGTTAACGGAATAAAGTAGTATCCCTGCGATTGAAGGGTTGTAGCAGAAATTGAATTAGAACTTATGTAGCTGGAGATGCTTGCCTTTTCATTTTGAATACTTGCGCCATTTACGTATAGTATTTGAATTCTAAAATGCAACATAGAGTTCGCCGGCACTGGACCAGCCTCCTTTGCGCCATAGCCTACATCGCTGGTCATGTATATATCGCCAACCTCTCCCTGCTGCAGCAGCATTAACCCATCTCTAAGGCCACCAATAAGGTCGGTTTGACCAATGACGACCGTGCTAGCAACGGGCTTAAAAAAAGTGGTATCAATGTGATAGCGCTCAATGGTATCGAGCACGTTCGACATTATGGGAGTGCTGCCATTATAAAGGTACTCAGTATAGTTAAAAACTACAGTATCCCCAATATTTGGTTTATAGCCGTATCCTTTGCTTTGTATGGCGTGGAATACACTTCCTACCTGCTCGTAGGCTAAATTGTGAGAGCGGAGATAGCTCTGCAGGGTTGTATTTTGGGCAGTAATAATATCGCCATTCTCAGCGGTACAAGAAACCAACAAGGCAATGGCGCTGATATATAACCAAATCTTCATTTCCAAAAAATTATACTTCAAAACTTTAACAGCATTAAAATAGTGGTTCAACTACTTTAAGGTATCCTTAGTCGCAGTTGGTAACGCTCCATTACCCCTATACACCTTTAACAGCTCTACCTCAAAAACTACAGAGGTAAATGGTGGTATAATACCTGTTGAGGAACCATCGCGTCCAAAAGCCAAAGGACTGGGCAAAATTACTAAAGCTTTTTCACCTTCACACATATAACCTATAGCTTCTTCAAGCCCATCAATAACCTGCCACTTTTCGCCAAGAACAAAGGAGAAGGGCTCCTTCCGCTTCTTGGTGGAGTCGAAAAATTTTCCATTTAAGAACTTTCCTTCGTAATCCACCACCACGGTATCGCCAGCGACAACAGGCATTCCATGACCCTGGTTTAGTGGTACAAAGTACATTCCCGAAGCTGTTGGCTTCACATCAATCTTCTTCTGCTCCAAAAACTGCTTCAGTATAACCTTTTCGTAATCACCAAAATCCTCAATCCAAGTTAGGAAGGCCTCCTTCTCCCTATTGTAATCCTCCTGTGTTTGAACCTCCACAAGCCTGATATCAACCTTCATGTTCGACTGTTTGTCGAGAAAGGATGGCTTAGGCGATTCCAACGTTTTTTGGAAAAAGTTGTCGGCTGAAATGATAAAGGAGGCGCTATCTCCTTGTGAAAGCATGGCAAAGCACTCATCCACCGAGCCTGGAAAGCGAGAGGCAGAGAGTTGAAACCTTCTGCGCCCACTAAAAAAGGTGGAGTCCGACATGGTACGGTAAGCAATATCGGCCGTAATGTAATCGTTGATAGTAGCCTTTTTTTCTACGTCACCAATGGCCAGCAACTTAAAGTAAATCCCATTGGGTTTCTCCTCATACCCTGGGTATGGAGACTTTTTACAACCTAGAATTGCTAGGGCAGCAAATGACAAAAGTAGAAAAGTGCTTACTCTATTCATGGTTACTGAGTTTGAGATACCTTTAACAGCGTGATATTGTAAACGATTATGGACCGGGCCGGGATTCTCTCCTCATCACCAAGCAGTCCGTGAGCCAAATGTGGTGGAATCACCAAGATTGCTTTATCTCCCTCTTTCATTTGCAAAATTCCCTCCTCTAATCCCGATACCTCCTTGCCCATTCCCGGAACAATGCTCTTCTCCACCGGCTTATCGCCACCGTAGCAAATAGTTCCATTGAGTAGGCTTATGCTATAGGAGATTGTTACATCGCATCCACTAACAGCCTTTTTACCATTACCTTGATGGTAAATATAGTAATAAAGACCGGAACCAGTTGCTTTATAGGGCCAATTTCTACGTTCGAAATACCTAACTATATGGTGTTTATCCTCATTGATCAACTCCTTATTAACGCTCTGTATTCTGTTACTTAGCGTTGAAGCGTCAATTGGAAGCTGAGGCTGCTCCTTTGCATTGTGACAACCAGCCAACAGCAAACCCAAAAAAATAATGCTATGCGTTACGCAATTCCTTTTCATAGCCTTCCAATAGTTTTTCGAACTCGGCAATTGTCTCCATAAGAGTTTTGGTCGATTTCCCTCCTGCCGCATTCCTATGTCCTCCACCGCTGAAATGCTTCTTTGCAAACTCGTTGGCTGCAAAATTTCCGCGGGAGCGCAACGATAGCTTAATTTGATCTTCACGCTCCACAAAAAGCACTGTAAACACAATGCCTTCAATGGATAACGGAAGGTTTACAAAGCCCTCCGTATCACCAATTCTGTTGCTGTACTGCTTTATTTCAGCAGCTGTAAGCGAAATGTATGCCGTTCGTAATTTGGGTAATACAACCATTTTATCTTTGAGGCATAGCCCCATTAGCCGCATGCGACCTTCGGAAAAGCTGTCGTAAACAGCGGCGTGGATTCTCTCCTTCTCCGCGCCGGCATCCATTAGGTGGGCCAATACTGCAAAAGGTCGTCCGCTGGCAATGCCGTAGCTAAACGAACCGGTATCGGTCATTATGCCGGTATAGATACAGGTAGCTGCCTCCTTAGAAAGGTTAGTAGTAAGGCCCAACCCTTCGGCAACATCGTATACCAGCTCGGAGGTGGAGCTGGAAGAGGTTACAGAAAGACCTAGGGCAAAAACGTCGTCGGGCTCTGGATGGTGGTCGATAAGGATGCGCTTGGCGGTTGTTTTAGTAAGTCCCTCCTCAAGGCCGTTTACCCTGTTGAGCTGGTTAAAGTCGAGGCAGATTACAAGGTCGGCTTCGGCAAGCACCTTAGCGGCCTGAGCCTTCTGGTCGTAACCAATTACCACATCGGCGCCTCCGGGTAGCCAGCGTAAAAATTCGGGTAATCGATCAGGCATCAAAACATTGACGCGCCTTTCGTTGTTACTGAGCACATGAAAGAGTCCCAGCGAAGAGCCAATGGCATCTCCATCGGGGTTGGCATGCGAAATGATACAAATGTTTTTCGAGGTGGAAAGTATTGGAATCAGCAGCTCTACAAAACGAGCCTTATCACTTAGAATCAAAGCGCTACGGTTTTAAATTAAGTTCAAAGATACAACTTTATGGGGAAAAGTCTGATTTGGTCTTGAGACTTTCGCCTATTTCAATCGTGAAGGCTAATATTCAATTCGAATGAAATTCTGCATCGGGGAAGAGAGCCGTAATATAAAAACAACTATTTTTAGTAACTCAAATAACTATAAAACATGAAAGGAAATCTCACATTTTCGATGGTAAAGCCCACAGCAGTTAAGCAAAATCACATTGGGCACATACTTAACATGGTAACCGATGCTGGCTTCTACATCAGGGCCATTAAAATGGTAAAACTTACCAAGGAGGAAGCCGAACGTTTTTACGAAGTGCATAAGGGAAAGGAGTTCTTTGGCGGATTGGTTGAATTTATGACCTCTGGACCCTTGGTGGCAATGGTTTTGGAAAAGGAGAACGCTGTAGAAGACTACCGCAAACTTATGGGAAGCACCGACCCCAGCCAAGCAGCAGATGGTACCATCCGTAAGCTATATGCTGTCAGCAAAACGATGAATGCTGTTCACGGCTCCGACAGCGATGAGAATGCTCAAATAGAGATGGAGTTCTTTTTTTCGCAGAGGGAGATTTTTCGTCCAGTCTAGCGAAGCACCACATCGTCGATAACGCTGTAGCCCACCTTACGGTTGATGGCTGCCACAATGTCCTTGCGGAGCATGAGTAGTTCCGAGCGTACGATGGCCGAGCGCAAGCTTACAAAGAGCACACGATTGTGTACCGAAACCTTCAGCGTTTCTCGCGCCACGTTAAGGCCCACCACTTCGGGCCAAGCCAAGATAATTCTGGCTCTATCGAGGCCGGGCTGAAGGTTTTGCTCTTTGATAAGATCCTTCAAAATGGTGCCTATGGTTTTGCTGTTACTATTTCTCATCGTCCACTGGTATTACTAATCCATCATCAACCCTAAATAGGCGGTGCTGCCCCATGGTTTGCCGCAGTATACCGTCGAGCCTAGTCTTATTGCTATCGGTAATAAATATCTGGCCAAATCCCTCCCCTGCTACCAAGGCGATTAGCTGCTCCACGCGTTGCATGTCGAGCTTGTCGAAAATATCATCGAGCAGCAACAGCGGCTTCAATCCCGTTGCCCTGCTAATGTAGTCAAACTGTGCCAACTTAAGTGCAATAAGCACCGTTTTCTGCTGTCCCTGCGAACCAACCCGCTTCACAGGAAAGCCGTCAATCAACAGCTCAATGTCGTCACGATGAACACCAACGGAGGTATGCTGAAGAAAGCGATCCTTTTCACGGCTCATTTTCAGCAGCTCAACAAGCGGCTTTTTTGAGAGGCTCGACTCGTAGCCCAACTCCACCTTCTCCTTACCACCACTTACAAATTGGTAGTAATTGTTGAATAGAGGAACTATTTCGTCCACAAACTGCCTGCGTCGCTCATATACTGCTGCACCCAAAGTAGACAGCTGCAAATCGAGCACATCCATCACCTCCTCGTCAAGATGGCGTTTCTCCCAAGCCTGCTTTAAGAAACGGTTCCGTTGACTCAAAACCCGATTGTAATCCATCATGGCTGTGAGATAAGAGGAGTCGAGCTGGGAAATAACACTATTTAAGTACCTGCGACGCTCCTCACCGGGGCCGTCAATCAGATTGGTATCGTAGGGTGAAACAAACACCACCGGTAGTAAGCCAATATGGTCAGAAATCTTCTCGTAATCTTTCCCATTGCGCTTGAAAACTTTGGGCACTCCTCGCTTCACCCCACAGTAGATTCGTTCCTCACGTCCATCGCGAAAAAAATCACCTTGCAGCACAAAGAACTCCTCCTGATGCCGAATGCTATGAATATCGGCAGTCATCAAGAAACTCTTGCTCATGGAGAGGTAGTGCACCGCATCGAGAAGGTTTGTTTTCCCAGCACCGTTGGCACCCACAAAACAGTTTAGCCCGGCACTAAGGTTAATGCTTACCTCCTGAAAGTTTTTAAAATTTAGTAGCGAAAGACGGTCGAGCCGCATGAGCAAAATGGATTTGGGTGTAAAGTTAGGGCAATCGCGCCGCAATTCAAATGGGTTTAAAAAGATAAAGAAATATTTCCTAGTTTCTCAAAAAAGGTTACTTTTGCCAAGGTTTATTGAAAACGGAGCCATTATGTCAAAACAGAAAAGCAATTCTACAGAGGAAAATATCGTGAAAATCGAGGAAACTCTTTCCAAAACTGAACAGTTCATTGAAACACACTACAAAAGTTTTCTCTACGGTCTCGCAGGGATTGCTTTGATTGTTGGATTGTTCCTCGGCTACAAGTATCTAATTTTGGCCCCAAAGGAAAAGGAGGCCCAGAAGCAAATTTATCAGGCCCAGCAATACTTTGAGCGCGACTCTTTCAAACTCGCTTTAAATGGCGATGGAAACGCATTCGGGTTTAACCAGATTATTGGCAACTTTGGTTCAACGAAGACTGGCAATTTAGCCAAGTACTATGCAGGCATGTGCAACCTCCACCTTGGCAACTTTCAGGCTGCAATCGATCTGCTTAAAGGCTACGATGGAAACGACATGATAGTTGGCCCCGAAGCAGTGATTGGGATTGGTGATGCATACGTTGAGTTGAATAAACTTGACGAAGGTGCAAAATACTACCGGAAGGCTGCCGACCTGAATGACAATGATTTTACCGCTCCTACTGCACTCATGAAGGCAGGAGGCGTATACGAGGCTCTGGGAAAATATAAGGATGCCGTTGAGGTCTACAAAATTATTAAGGACAAATACAGTAAGACAACGGAAGCTCGAGATATAGACAAATATATTGCTCGTGCTACTATGAAAATGGGAAATTAAGGTTAGTAATCTTTTTATACCTTTGCAAGGAAAGTATCAATAAACATTGATACTTTCCTTTTTTTATTAACACACACCTACCATGGCCACAGCACAAAAAAATTTATCCAAATTCGAGGGAAGTCCAATCCCCTCTGCCGCCGATATGAAGGTTGGCATCGTAGTTAGCGAATGGAATTCAGAAATTACGGAAGCACTCAGTCAGGGGGCCTACAACACCCTACTGAAACATGGTGCAAAGAAGGAAAACATCGTTAGAGTTACTGTACCTGGCACCTTTGAACTCACCCTAGGGGCACAGCTAATGGCCGAGAGTGCCGATGTTGATGCAGTTATCTGCCTCGGATGCGTAATTCAAGGTGAAACCCGCCATTTTGACTTCATTTGTCAAGGGGTAACGCAGGGTATTACCACCCTCAACATGGAGTATAACATGCCATTCATCTTTGGCGTGCTTACCACCGACACGCAGGAGCAAGCAAGGGAAAGAGCTGGTGGAAAGCATGGTAATAAGGGTGACGAAGCTGCTGTAACTGCCATTAAGATGGTCAATCTTCAACGTAACCTAGAAGACTTTTCGGAAGCTTAGCAACACAAGGGTTTGATTTTCAAATCTGTTTTCATTGTTAATAACTTTTTTCTGAAAATAACCTTCGGAAACCTTTTGTTTTCGGGCAAAAAAACTACTTTTGCAACGCTTTCGAGCAAATAGTTCTTTGCAGCAACGGGGAGATACCAAAGTGGCCAACTGGGGCAGACTGTAAATCTGCTGGTGTACGCCTTCGTAGGTTCGAATCCTGCTCTCCCCACCAAAACACAATCAATAAGCGGGAGTAGCTCAGTCGGTAGAGCATTAGCCTTCCAAGCTGAGGGTCGCGGGTTCGAGTCTCGTCTCCCGCTCTATTGGCCAGTGTAGCTCAGGGGTAGAGCGCTTCCTTGGTAAGGAAGAGGTCATGGGTTCAATTCCCATCACCGGCTCAACAAAGCCTAAGTCATGCGACTTGGGCTTTTCTATTTTCCACCTTCCCCAATAAAAGAATTTCCTTAACCCAGAAAGAGGTTTGAATTGGATTACCTACTCCACCACCTTCATCTCCGTGCGTCGATTCAGGGCACGTCCTTCTGGTGTCGAATTATCAGCAACCGGCTTGGTATCGGCGTAGCCCTTGTAGGTGAGTCGACTAGCAGCTACCCCCTTGGACACTAGGTAATCAACCACAGCCTTAGCCCTATTTTCGGATAGCTGCTGGTTGTGCTCGTGCGTTCCGGTATTATCGGTATGTCCGCTCACCTCAATCTTCATGGTAGGATTTTGGTTGAGCAGTCCGATAAGCTTTTCAAGCTCAGGATAGCTATCGGGCAGCAGCTGCCACGAGTCAAGAGCAAAGAAAATATTACGAAGGATAACCGTCTCTCCCGCCTTTACCGGCACCAGCTTAATTACTCTCTCGAAAGGGTGATCGATGCCATAATCGCCACTCACCATAAAGTTGTCGGAGTAGAATAGGTAACCGGGGTGCTCCACCGTAAAGCCATAGCTCTTATGGGCGGGGATACACACCAGGAACTCGCCCGTTTCAGGATCGGAGCTTGCCTCCATCAGGGTTTTATTGTCGGCCAAATCCACCAACGAAGCCTTAGCCTCAATGGGTGTTCCCGTAACCGCGTTAACCACAATTCCCTTGATATAGGAAACAGGAGTTGGTCGAATTGCCTTAGGAAGATCGAACATGTAAACATCGCGCCTTCTACTTCCCTCCCTTACCGACGAAAAATAGGCGTGGTCACCCTTTGCACTTACCACCAAACCATCCTCCACTTGACAGGTGTTGATAGGATATCCGGCATTTACAGGCTTGCTCCAAATATTGTTGCCAAGCTTATGCGAAACAAAGATATCTTCGCCTCCCATCCCCATATGACCATCTGAGGAAAAGTAAAGGGTTGAATTGTCGAAGTGAATAAACGGAGAAAACTCATTTCCACGCGTATTGATGCTATCGCCCAAATTAACAGGCTCAGTCCAGCTTCCATCATCGAGCAGGTGCGAGAGCCAAAGGTCGAAGCCACCCTTACCACCTGGCCGGTTGCTTGAGAAGTAGAGCGTGTGGCCATCAGGTGAAATCGAAGGTTGTTTAGTGGAATATCTTGAATTTACTGGCTCCGGCAGAGCAACCGGAATTCCCCAACGATCACCATTGCGCTTGGAGTAAAAAATGTTACAGTTACGGCTGCAGATGGTAAAATACATGGCCTTGCCATCGGCGGTGAGTGACTGAGCACCTTCGTTAATCTCACTGTTTATAGGTGGACCAAGTGGCTTACGCGCAGTCCAATGTCCATCCTTCTGGGTGGATATAAAGAAATCCTCCTGCCTATTCTTCTCTGAATAAGGTAAAAGAGTATCACGAGGAATGTTGGAGGTAATTACCAGTGTTTTCTCATCGGCCGAAATGCTCGGCCAGTAATCGTCGTACTCGCTGTTTACGCTATCGCCAAGGTTAACAGGATTGAACGGTACAGGATGCTCCATTGCTTGAATACCGTAGCGACAACGAGCCATGAGTGAATCGGTGAAAGCAATTTTAATGGGTGACAGCTTAGGAATAGCCTCAAATTGCTCAAAGTCGGACAAGGCATCCTTGTATCTTCCAAGCATGAGCTTCATCTGACCAAGCGAAAAGCGTATCTCAGGATACACTTTATCGTTAAGAGCCAAGGCCTTATCGCCATACTCTATGGCTTTACTAAACTGCAGCAAATCTTGATACATCTGCGAAAGGAAGAGGTAAGCCTCCACAAACTTTGGGTCGATGGACACGGCCTGTTCCAGCGAGGTTATGGCCATGGCATATCCATACCTATCGTAGAAGTACTGAGCCTTGTGGTAAAGTTCAACTGCTTTTTTTGAGTGTGTCGTTAGCGCTGGCTGTGCAGCAGCGCTGTTGTTGAAACCCATGGCAACAACCAAAGAAAAAACAGCCAACCAATACCTTAAACTTTTCATTTGCTTTTATGTTTGCACTATGCAATTTACACCACTATGGAATATGCATATACTTGTGAATTTGTATGGAGACATTCCATCGAGGATGCTCCTTTGCATACTCAACTACAAGAGGAATTATACGCTTATATACGCTCCACTCTGGCTGAAGATAAAGCATGCAGCTATCCAGCACCTTTGCAGCATTTTCTTCTGCCCATTCAAAATCACGCTCCGAATTAATAATCACCTTGAGCTCACTAGCCCGAGCAAAAACTTCCGGAAGCGGCGGCTGGTATATTTTTGGTGATAGGCAAACCCAATCCCATGTTCCTGTGAGCGGGTGCGCCCCCGACGTCTCGATAAAGGTGAGAATATTCTTCTCTTTCAACTTATTGCAGAGTTGATCGAGTGGATACAATGTGGGTTCTCCCCCAGTAACCACCACGGCTTGAGCAGGAAACGACGCTGCACGGGCAACTATCTCGTCTATATCAACCGGTGGATAGAGCTTAGGGTTCCAGGTATAGCGAGCATCGCACCAACTGCAGCCCACGTCACAACCACCTAAGCGAATGAAGTAGGCAGGCTTACCGCTATTAAAGCCCTCGCCCTGAATTGTATAAAAATCCTCCACGAGGGGAAGCCTTCTGCCCCCCTCAAATATATCGACCTCAGACATACTATTCTCCATCATTTTTTGTTCCAAAAAGCAGCGGAAAGTCCTTAGCCTTACCGGCCTTTAAATATGCGTTAGGAATAACGCTCCAGAAGTCAGCGGCAACCGGATCTACAGCACCTTTTTGTGCCGATATTGCCTCCAGTATTACCATACGGAAATCGGTATCACCCATCTTGACAACTCTGCTATGAAGCTCACTCTCGGGAATTCCTGCACCCAAGGTCAAATGTCCCCCGCCGCCAGAGGCTCGGTAGGAGTTCAAGGCAACGGTGTACCGTTTATTCATATCGAACGGCTCGCCATTGGCCATTTTCAAAATGGTAATCCGCTCTCCAACAGGTTTTGTAACATCCACGGTGTAATAAATACCATATGCTGAGTCGAAGTTGTAGTAACGATTCTTCACCTTTGCGTGCCCTCTATTGTCGAGGACCACGTTGCCCTGGGCATCAGTTTCAAAAAGGATAAGGTGGTCATCAACGCTCTTCATCTGGTTGAACCAGTCACCATACGAGAACTCTAGGTAGTTTTTAATCTCCTTACCTGTAAGCCAAATAGTAAACAATCGGTTTTCGTATTTATAGAGCTTAAATAGGTCGCGCACGTATATTGGTCCGGCATGAACTTCGGTTACAAACGAAAGGGGTGCAGCAAAAGAGACATCAGCACCACTGTTTTTTATCTGAATAGAGTGGATATAATCGATAAAGGCAGAAGGACCGAAGTAGGCATCCTTCGTACTTATCGACTTAGCGAAAGAACCTATTGGCTTCGACACAAAATCATTCACAGCCTTGTAGTCGTCGGCAAAAGTCTTCATAAATTCAGGATCGGCTGCCACACCCCTCATGGGAACTATTCTTCCACTACAGTGCTTCACCAGTTTTCCGTTACTATCGCGATATGCCTTTATGGTAAGCTCCGAAACGTATTGTGCCCCATGACCCGGGTTCAACACAACTACGGAATCACCAGTAGGGCCAACAACCTTTTTACAGATGGCAAAGTGGTCATGCCCGATCATGATGGCATCAAACCCGGCAACCTTCATGGCCACCACAACGCTGGCATTTTCATTCTTGTAGGAGAGAGAATCAACATGGCCATAGGCAGGATCGGTACCACTGTGGAAAAGCCCAATAATCACATCCGGTTTTTCCTTAGTCTTAATAACCTCCATCCAACGCTTGGCGGTTTCAACCATATCATCGAACTCCATCCCCGACCATAAGTCCTTGGGCAGCCAGCTAGGAATTCCGGGGGTTATTAGCCCTAGCACAGCAACTTTCAACCCATCGCGATTAAATACTACGTAAGGCTTAAAGTAAGGGTCGTGAGTACCCTCCTTTACAGCATTCGCTCCAAGCCAAGGAAAATTCGACTCCTTTACCACCCTGTCAAAAACCGGATGGCCAGCTTCAATGTCGTGATTTCCCTCTTCGGCAGCATCGTAACCCATGTAGTTATACACTCGCGCAACTAGGTGAGGAACATCTGTTCTCACGTAGTTGTATACATACGATTCGGGCTGACCCTGCAGAATATCGCCGTTGTCGAGCAAAAGATATGGAATACCGGAGGCCTTTACCTCTTTAACGTAGGTTTCAACCTGCGCAAGCGATGCATCCAGCGGTTTATTATTAATAAAGTCGAAGGGGAAAATGGCTCCGTGCACATCGGATGTTTGAAGCACCTTAAGTTCCAACTGCTGAGATTGACCAAAGGCCAATTGCGAGAAAAGCCAGAGAATGACAAATAGGAAATTTCTTTTCATAGTTTATTTGAGAATTAAGAGCATCAAAAATACCTTATTATGCATAAACAATACAGCTAAAACGCGAAAAGGTTTAGGGGTGGTATTCCTTTTCACATGATTTAACAATAGCTAGTATGGAATCTACTTGCATTACTCTAATCGCCAATCGATTTCTGAAAGCCCCTGCTTACGAAGCAGCTCATTAGCTTTGGAAAAATGGCCACAACCAAAGAACCCTCGACTGGCGGAAAGCGGTGAAGGATGTGGCGCTTTTAGCACAAAATGGCGGGAGGTATCTATTATGCTCTCCTTTGCTTGGGCGTAGGCACCCCAAAGCAAAAAAACAACACCGTCACGCTTTTCCGATATGGTCCTAATTACGGAATCGGTAAACTCTTCCCACCCCTTTTTCTGGTGCGACCCAGCCATATGGGCTCTCACCGTTAAGGTTGCGTTAAGCAGTAGAACGCCTTGATCGGCCCACCGCTCCAAGTTGCCACTTACTGGCATGGAAATCTTTAAATCGTTGCTTATCTCCTTGAAAATATTGATGAGGGATGGCGGTTTAGGAATTCCGCTCGGTACCGAAAAGCATAATCCATGTGCTTGGCCCGGTCCATGGTATGGGTCTTGCCCTAGAATCACCACCTTTACCTGCGGCAATGGGGTATGGTCAAATGCTGCAAATATGTTCTTTCCTGGAGGGAAAACCAAGTGCGATTGCCTTTCAGCCACCAAAAAGTTCTTCAGCTGCCTGAAGTAGTCCTTTTCAAACTCTTCGGACAAGGCACTTTTCCAACTCTCCTCAATCTGAGGGTTTATTTTATCGTTCATCGTGGCATTAATAATCCAACCAAAAATAGAAACATTTATGCCCACATCAAACTTCGAAAGGCCAAAACCCATTCTGCTTCCCAATTCAATTGCCATCGACAAAGGTATTTTGTTCGATAACGAACACTGTTGAAATAAAACCGAACAGAAAACAACAATTCAAAAACTTATTATAATACTGTTTACTAACATAATACACACATCGGAACGTGGTTTGATAGTTCAAAACCATCACAACTTATTAATCTGATCAACACAACTTAGGCTATGATTAAAAATTACTTGAAGGTTGGACTCAGAAACCTAATTAGTCAAAAAGGTTATACGCTGATTAACGTGGCTGGATTGGCCATTGGCATTGCCTCAGCATTGATGATAATGCTCTATGTAGCCGATGAGCTAAGTTACGACAACTACCACCCAAATGCCGACCGTATCTACCGACTTGGCATTAACGCCAAAATGATGGGCACCGAATTCAGTGGTCCAATTACTGCTGCTCCTATGGGTAGCGCCATGATGCAGGACTACCCTCAGGTAAAAAACTTCTGTAGAGTTTTTAACTTCATCGGTACGCCGGTAATACAATTCGGTGAAAAGTGCTTTGTGGAGCATCACATAACCTTTGCCGATTCCACTTTCTTCCAAGTATTCAATGGATTAGAATTACTCAAAGGCGACCCGGCAAAGGTGCTTACTCGCCCTCACACCATTGTGCTCACAGAATCGATTGCCAACAAATACTTCGGGAACGAGAATCCAATAGGCAAAACAATTTATATGGGTAATGAAAAAACAGCCTATGAGGTTACCGGAGTGGCAAAGGACTTTCCCCATAACTCCCACTTTCACTTTGAACTTATTGCCTCCATGAACTCCATGGATAGCAACTTCATCAACGGCACCATGTGGATTTCAAATAACTTCTATACTTACATTCTGTTGGAAAATAAGGGTGATGCCAAAATTATTGAATCTAAATTTCCTGAGATTGTAAAGAAATATATTGGTCCCCAGGTAGAACAGTTTCTAGGCATTACGCCGGAGCAGTTTTCAAAAAGCGATAACAGCTATGGCTTTACCATGCAAAACATTAAGGATATTCACCTACACTCTCAGCAAAACTTTGAAATTGAGCCCGGAGGAAGCCTAATCATGGTTTACGTCTTTATGATTATTGCATTTTTTATACTAGCCATAGCCAGTATTAACTTCATGAACCTTGCCACCGCGCGCTCAGCAAAAAGGGCAAAGGAGGTTGGTATTCGAAAGGTTGTAGGCTCCACAAAATCGCAGCTCATCAATCAATTCCTTACTGAGTCAATAATTCTTACGTTCTTTTCGCTGCTAATTGCCATTGGTTTGGTGGCCCTTCTTCTTCCATATTTCAACTTACTGGCCGAAAAACAACTATCCATAACAAGCCTGCCGATAGGCATCACTATTGCTACCCTGCTTGGAATAATTATTGCTGTTGGGCTCCTCGCCGGAAGTTACCCAGCCTTTTTCCTCGCTCGCTTTCAGCCACTGCAAGTGCTCAAGGGCAAGCTTCGCTCAGGTGCATCGGGCGTTTGGTTGCGCGGTGCCTTAGTGGTGATTCAGTTTATTATTACAATTGGATTGCTAGGATCCACCTTTGTTGTTTACAAACAGGTAAACTACACGCGATCCAAAGACCTCGGTTTTGACCGCCACAATGAGCTGGTAATAAATAGGGCATTCACCGTTCCCGAAGAAAGGAGAGACGCATTTTTAAAGGAACTGGCAGCCATTCCCGGCGTTAAGAGTGTAGCCCTTTCCGGAGCACTACCATCCACACTTATTGGCTCTACAGTATTCTTACCCGAAGGCTCACCTTCGCAGGAGACTAACGTGCTCAGCATTTTCAACACCGGTTGGGATTTTGCAAAAACGCTAGGTTT
Source organism: Williamwhitmania sp. (assembly GCA_035529935.1). Lineage (NCBI taxonomy): Bacteria > Pseudomonadati > Bacteroidota > Bacteroidia > Bacteroidales > Williamwhitmaniaceae > Williamwhitmania > Williamwhitmania sp. Next base: position 18,755 of record DATKVT010000185.1, read on the forward strand.
AACCATGGTGGAAGGTCGCTATTATAGCCGTGACTTTGCATCAGATACCGCAGGACTTGTAATTAACGAAGCTGCAGTAAAGGCTATGGGGCTGAAAGAGCCAGTTGTTGGGACTAAAATTGTGGCAAACACCTCACAGCACCTAACCGTTATTGGAGTAGTGAAAGACTTTAACTTCGAAAGTCTACACAGCAAAATAAACCCGCTAGCCATAGTACTCGACAATAGAAATGGATCGTATGTAACCATTAAGTATGCCGATGGTGTTAATGTGAATTCAATCATAAAGAGTGGGGAGGCTAAATGGAAAGAGTTTGCAGGAACAGTTGATCCCTACGACTACACCTTCCTCGATCAAATGCTCGACGTTCAATACAAGGATGATCGACGAGCAGGCTACCTATTTACCATTTTCAGCATCTTGGCCATATTTATTGCAGCCCTTGGCCTGTTTGGATTAGCCTCCTTTACTGCAGAGCAACGAACCCGTGAGGTTGGCATAAGAAAAGTGATGGGTGCACAAATTTCCACCATCGTATTCCTGCTGCTGAAGGAGATAAACAAACTGTTTATTATTTCTACCATCATAGCTTGGCCTATTGCCTACTACTTGATGCACAGCTGGCTCAACAACTTTGCCTACCGCATTAGCTTGTCGCCATGGGAATTTATTGAAGCCTCGTTAATTGCCTATGCAATTGCTGTAGTTACGGTAATATTCCAAACCATTAAGGCAGCGAGAACAAGTCCTTCCATTACGTTAAAATATGAATAGTTTTTTTGATTAGGTTTACTACGTTTGGGTTAAGAGCCGCTCGAGAGGGTGGCTCTCCCTTTTTTTATCAAGCGCTCAAAAAGTTTTTTTACAATCTTATTCGAAATAAGGCAAGTTGAACTATTTTTGCACAACTTTTACGAATAAAATCGATACAGAAGCATGGGAAGAGCGTTTGAATACCGGAAAGCACGCAAGATGAAGCGCTGGGGCAATATGGCCCGAACCTTCACAAAGTTGGGAAAAGAGATAGCCATGACCGTGAAATCGGCAGGACCAGATCCAGCAAGTAACCCCCGCTTGAGAGTGCTGATTCAAAATGCCAAGGCAGCCAACATGCCCAAGGAAAATGTGGAGCGTGCCATTAAAAAGGCCTCATCAAAGGATCAGGCTGACTACAAGGAGATAGCATACCATGGTTATGGTCCCCACGGCATTGCCATTATTGTAGAAACTGCAACCGACAACCCTACCCGTACAGTAGCAAACGTGCGTAGCTACTTCAACCGGCTTAACGGAACGCTGGGAACCTCCGGCAGCCTCGACTTCATGTTTGAGCACAAGTGCTTTTTCAAGGTTAAGGGCAAAGAAGGTGTTGACCCCGAAGGGCTTGAGCTTGAGCTTATAGACTTTGGTGCACAGGAGCTATTTGTGGAAGATGACGATATCGTGATTTATGGCGAATACGAGGCCTTTGGACCACTACAGAAATATTTGGAAGATAACGGTTTCGAAATCGTGTCCGCAGAATTTGAGCGCATCCCAACCGATACCAAGGAACTTAACGAGGAGCAGATGGCAGATATCGAAAAGTTGCTCTCCCGTTTCGAAGACGACGAGGATGTGACCAACGTTTTCCACAATATGCGGCAGGTCGAGTAAGTAATATCGTCGAACTCATATATATCAAAATGAGAAGCCACCGGATGGTGGCTTTTTCGTTGGTAAAAGAAGATATATCCCACTTAATTATTCGCAATAGGAAGAGTAAAACTGAAAACACTCCCTCTCCCTTCCACACTCTCAGCCCAGAGAACACCTCCTTGCTTTTCAACAAAATCCTTGCAAAGTATTAAACCAAGGCCAGTCCCTTTCTCATTGCTAGTGCCAAGAATAGACTTGGTAGATTCCAATTTAAAGAGATTTTTAAGCGTTTCAGCGTTCATGCCCGTTCCGCTATCGAGTACAGAAAGCTGCACCATCGAATTCGAGATGGTGGCTTGAAGGTGAATATTACCATTTGTATAGGTAAACTTGATAGCATTGGAGATTAGGTTTCGTAAAATCGTCTTTAGCATGTCCAAATCGGAAAATACGGTAATAATATTTGGGATGTTGACTGTAATGCTAATATTTTTTCTGCTGGCCATCCCTGATAAAAGGTCAACAACTTCGGTAATTTGGCTGAGTAGGTTAGCCTTCCTCGGATTATAAGTAATTCCACCCTTCTGCGAATTTGCCCATTCGAGCAAATTTTCAAGTAGGTTATATGTTTGTGCGGAAACGTCATACAGCGATTTTGCATAATAATCAAGTGGAGCATAATCCTTCGAGGAGACCTTTGCCTTAATCAACTCACTAATTCCAATAATAGTATGAAATGGATTTTTTAGGTCATGGGCGATAATAGAAAAAAGCTTATCCTTGGATGCGTTGAGTTCCTTCAGCTGAATCTCAATCCTTTTTCGTTCGGTAACATCTTGTATTGCTCCTAGGAATCGAATAAGCTTTCCATCGTGATCCTTAACATTCGTAAACCGAGCAACCACATGCCTCCATTCACCATTTTTATGCTTCATGCTATGCTCAAATTGGTTGAGGGTGCCTTCACCATTTGAGGCGATGCTTGCATTTAAGATTTCGTAAATTTTTGGCCAATCCTCAGGAAATATATAGCGGTCGAAGAATTCCTGAACGGTTAGCTGACGCGCTTGCCCTTTCGACGTATCATCATAGATTTCGTAAAAATGTTCGTCTAAAATAATCGTGCTAGTTGGCACATCGAATTCCCAGCTGCACATCTTAGATAACCCCATGGCTACTGTAAGCTTTGATTGACTCTTAAGAAGCGCCTCCTCTGCAAGTTTTCGCGGCGTAATGTCTCTTGAGAAACAGGCAATCCCTGTAACTTCACCCTCCACCTGAATTGGGAATAACGATACCTCATTGTAGACAAAGGCGCTGTTTTCAGTAAAAACATCAACTGACAAAAACTTTTGGCCTCGAAGAACACTCGCAAACCTATTTTTCCAAACGGAGAACGATACTCCCGGTAGTTTGGAGATTTTAGCTCCAATTTTTAGGTTAAGCCCAAACAAATCTTGTAACCGCCTTTTAAACTTGCTGTTATAGGCTGTAACTATCAGGTTAGCATCACACGACCAGATGCAATCATCGTTATTCTCAATTAGTGCAAGAAGATTCGCTTGACTCTGCTTTAATGCCATTTCGACCATCTTCTGCTCATCCTGAATTTTCTTCAAATCGGTAATATCCTCAAACATCCAAATCGTTCCCTCCTGTGGGCTTTCGGGAGCAATTGCTTTGCCAATGAATCGGCACCAAAATAGCGTGCCATCACTTCGCTTGAGCTGAATAGTGTTTTGGTAAGGCTCGCCCTTGTCTAAAAGTGGATATGCTTCATGCCCCAATTGCTCATAAAACTCATTGGAAGGATACATTATTCTGGTGGATACTCCCTGAAGCTTTTCTAATGGTCGAAGAAGCATCTCTCCTAGCCTATTATTCGCCCATTTGAATTTGCGATTTTGAATGAGTGAAATGCCAAATATGCTGTTCTCCAGTATTAGCTGGTATATTCTATTGATTTGTAGAAGATTCTCCTTATCCCTTACCCTATTGGTAATATCCTCAATTAAGCCAACAATACCAAGTGTTTTTTCACCCCCATCGTTATAAACACTTTTCCTGAAAACCACGTTGTGATCTGTTCCATCCTTAAAGCGCACCTTGGATTCATATACCTGAGTTCCCGCCTTCTTCAATAAATCAAGGTCTGCCTTTTTATATATCTCTGCTTTGCTTTTTTCAAATAAATCCAATATGGTTGATCCTATGATCTGCTCCCGAGCCAATCCATTATACTCAGCAAACGCTTGGTTGCATTCGGTATACACCAACTCCGTATCCTTCACAAAAACTGGAGAGGGCATTGCCTCCAGAATTGCCCTTAACTTTTGCTGGCTATCCCTCAAGCTATCCTCCACCCGCTTACGCTCACTTATGTCACGCACAATGAATCCGAAAATTGACTCACCACCATTTGTACCTGCTATTGCTGAAATTTCGAGGCTTGCCCAGAATCGAGTTTTGTTCTTACGGTAAACCCACTGTTCGAAGTCAATCGACTTTTGAAAATCAACATCGCCCAATAAGTTGGATAAGAATACACCATTCCCCCCTTTTTGAAGCAGTTTATTTCCCGATTCTCCAACCATTTCATTGGCAGTGTAGCCAAATGCTTTTTCTGCACCAAAGTTCCAACTCTTAACAACTCCCTTACGGTCGACCAAGAATATGGCATGGCCACTCATCTTGTCAACAATGAGACCTACCTGCTTACGCACCAGCGCATCCGGATCGGGAGGAGTGGTCATTGCTGTTTTCGGTTGTCCATTCTTTTTTGACATCATAATATGATTGGGATAATGTCATACCAAAAAAGTGTCACATCTATTCCTCTAATGTAAACCAATTTGAGTAAATACATATGGTTAAATTACTATTTAACGCTCAATTGCAGTTTATAAGTATTTATGATTAGGCTAAAAGTGCTACCATATTTATGTAAAACAAACTCTCGATCATTTTTACCTATAAATAACAAAAAACTTCAACTCAAAGTTGAAGCCACATAAAGCAAAAGGCGGAAGAATGTATTACAAACTTCCGCCTTTTTCAAAAAGATTAATCATTCAAACATACCAAGCATATCAACACCCCCAAGAGCATTGTCTAAGCATGTTAAGGAAAATATTCTTCATACGCGCTTGTTGCGTAACTATCATCTTATCCGTTAAAAAATCTATTTCTTTTTCTTCTGCTGGGATCGTGCCATGTCATCAAGTCGCTGCTGAAACTTCGACTTCGTCACCACCTTCTTGCTATTTTCCCTTAGCTTAGCCAGCAATGCTTCGTCGTCCACAAACCTGCGAATAAAGTAGGTCTGACCCAAAGTTACCATGTTGGAAAGGAAGTAATAGTAGCTCAACCCAGCGGAGTAGTTGTTGAACCACCCAATCATCATGATTGGCATTAAATAGAGCATCATAAACTTCATTCCTGGCATCTGCGCATTGGTATCGCCCATTTGGGTGTAGCTCATACGGGAGGTAACAAACAGTGCACCAGCCATCAGTAAGGTAAATAAACTTACATGGTCGCCATACAGTGGAATATTGAATGGTAGATGGTATATGGAGTCGTACGATGAAAGGTCGTCGGCCCAAAGGAAACTCTGTTGACGAAGTTCTATGGATGCCGGGAAGAACCGGAACATTGCAAAAAGGATGGGGAACTGCAGCACCATGGGCAAACAGCCGCCCAATGGGCTCGCACCCGCCTTTTTGTAGAGCGCCATTACCTCCTGTTGTTTCTTAAGAGCCTCGTCCTTCTTTGGGTATTTCAGATTAATCTTATCAACCTCGGGCTTGAGCACCCTCATCTTTGCAGAAGAGAGATACGACTTATAGGTCAATGGGAATAACACCAGCTTAATGGCGAGGGTAAGCAGCAAAATAATTAGCCCGTAGTTAGTAAAGTAGCGTCCAAGTAAATCGAAGGAGGGAATAACCACATAGCGGTTGATCCACCTGATTATCCAGCTACCTATTGGCACCACTTTTTGAAAATCGTGGCCATAGGACTTCAGTGTATTGTACCCGTTTGGTCCAAAATAAAACTGAAGGTTAATTGGCTTGTTATCCTGTGGGCTATACGGAATAGTAAGATCAGCCTTAAAATGCTTCAGCACGGTATCCTTTAGCGAAGGATTGTTTGTATACCCCAACACTGCATTGCTAAAGCCATCGCCCGACAGAATAATGGAAGAGAAAAACTGCTGCTTGAACGCCATCCATTGTACCTTGGTTGAAATGGTTTCACTCTCACTAGGCTTACGAGGACTCAACTCCTCATATTCGTTGGAGGTGAACATATACCCAATGGTGGTATAGTTATCCTCATTCTCAGCTCCCTTTTCTAAATGGTAAACGTCGGCCTCCCACTTTAAATCTATTCCGGTGGTTTGTGGAGAGATATACTTATTCATATTTACCATGCTTATCTGGTAGTCGACCATATAGCTACCTGGGCGCAAGGTATACTTGTACTCCATGTAGCTGTTATCGGCTATATTTAAACGCATGGCAACCGATTTTGCACTATCGCCCTTCGCTACCGATACATCACTCTGATCGGAATCAGTTGAGAAGTAGAAGTTTCCCGTCTCCACCGACTCCTTCAAAAACAGGTTCAGGCTAAACTTCTCACTCTCTCCACGAAATAGGATTAGCGGCTTACCTCCATAAGTTTTGTATTTTTTGAGCTCAACGGAATAGATTTTACCACCCTTATTGGTCAACGTAATCTTAACCAAGTCGTTTTCGAGAGTAATAAACTTCTCCTTACCGGTAAGCGCACTACCCATCTCACCAAGATTTTGGCTTACGCTGGCCTTATATACGCTATCCGATTTGGCTGATTCGGCAGCCTTTGCTGTGGCAGCATAAGCTGTATCGCCAGCTACATTGGTGGAGTTCACCGGGGCACTTAGGGCAGCAATGGAGTCGAGGCGATGCTTTTCTGCAGCATACTTCTTCTCCTGCTTACCGTTGTAGAGACTAAACCCAATTAGAATTATCCCAACTGCAACAAGTCCATAAATTGTATTCTTATCCATCTGAAGTAAATATCCTAATTAAACAAATTTAATGCGTAGAAGTTCCACACTTCAACCCAACGAGAACTGAAAGAAATGGCTACCAACTGAGGGCAGCCTTTACAAAATCGACGAACAAAGGATGTGGGTTCACCACAGTACTCTTGTATTCAGGATGAAATTGAACACCTACAAACCAAGGGTGATTAGGTAGTTCAACCATTTCAACCAGTCCGGTATCGGGGTTCATTCCTGAGGCAACCATTCCGGCACCAATAAAGTTGTCGAGGTATTCATTATTAAACTCATAGCGATGACGATGGCGTTCAAATACCTCCTCAACGCCATAGGCTTCAAATGCTTTTGTGTTTTTAGAAACTACACAGGGGTATGCTCCCAAACGCATGGTACCTCCCTTGTCGGTAACATTTTTTTGATCTTCCATAAGATCAATTACCGGGTAGTTAGTATTCCGAACCATCTCCGTGGAGTTGGCATCGGCATAGCCTAGCACGTCACGTGCATATTCAACCACCGCACATTGCATTCCAAGGCAAATACCAAAGAATGGGACATTGTTTTCTCTCGCGTACTTTGCAGCCGCAATCTTTCCTTCGATGCCCCTATGTCCAAATCCTGGTGCAACCAAAATGCCTTTCATATCCTTGAGCAGGTCAGCAACATTCTCTGTTTCCAACTTTTCAGAATGAATAAGCTCCAACTTCACCTTACACTCATTGGCGGCACCGGCATGCACAAAGGCCTCAATAATGGACTTGTAAGCATCGGGCAACTCAACATACTTACCAATTAGTGCGATTTTCACCTCCTGTTTGGGGTTTTTGAGCTTGGCAACAAATTGCTTCCACGCCTTTAGCTGTGGCTCTTCCCCCAAAGGTAGATTTAGCTTATGTAGCACTGTTTTGTCAAGGTTTTCCTTGAGCATAAGCAGAGGAACCTCATAGATGGTAGAAACATCGATGGATTCAACCACCGACTCACTCTCAACGTTGCAGAATAGTGCCACCTTTTTCCGAAGGTCTGGTAGCAGCGTATGCTCCGTGCGCAGCACCAAAACATCGGGCTGTATTCCCAACTCCAGCAGTGCCTTAACAGAATGCTGCGTGGGCTTTGTCTTCAGCTCACGAGAGGCAGAAAGATAGGGCACTAGCGTTAGATGGATAACCAGCGCGTTGGTTGGTCCCAACTCCCACTTCAGCTGACGAACCGCCTCGATGTAGGGAAGCGATTCAATATCGCCAACCG